>JBDHXS010000710.1:0-3377 GCA_039810845.1 Runella sp.
CTGGATATTAGCTTCGATATAATGATAACAGAGTGTGCTCCAATCGACGCTTTAATTCAGCGTTTTGGGCGTATAAACAGAAAACGAACTACCGATACTATTGGTAAATTTAAACCTATATATGTTATTGAACCACCACATGATCAAAGTGATGCGTTGCCATATGATTTAAATGTATTAAATCGCAGCTACCAAGCTTTTAGTAGTGGAGAACTCTTGGATGAAACTCATATTCAAGCTATGATTGATAAAGTATATCCAGACATCAGCTTTATAAACATCGATTTAACCTCTGTTTTTAAAGACGGAAAATGGCAAATAAAAGAGCTTTGCCACTATCCTAAATCCGCATTATTGGAAACATTAGAAATGTAAATGATGCTTCAGAAAAGGTGATAGGATATTTTGGAGCAGCGGGTATATCAAAAAAACGCATTTTTATTGATAAAAGACCACACACGACTGCCTATAAGTTTCTAATGCTGGGTCGAGAGCCTAATTTAGAACCAGATTCACCACCTATGCCACCTATTTTTGAGATTCGTCCTCCAATGGCACCTTGTGTATTGAGTGCTAATCGAACGCCCATTCGGCCCGAAGGCTGGGGATTGTAAGCACCTAATTGCTTTTTTTGCCTTTGAGTGAGTTAGCTTTAAATACTAAAAAAATAATAGTTGCACAGTTCTAACAGAAACTATTTAATCAAGCAATTAGCTTATTAGCCGTTTGTCCTTTTATAAAAATGAAGATTCGTTTATACCCCACCTTGCCCATTTATTTGCAGCTCTTTTTTCTATACGCCTGTGTCGAAACTTACGATGTCACTTACAAGCTCAATGCCGAACTGCTTACTGTAGAGGGTTTTGTTACCGATCAAGCTGGTTCTACTATTAGTATCAGTAAGTCTAAAAGTACAGGCACTAACTACTTTTCAGAGCCTGTCAAAGGCTGTATCGTTGAGTTTTTGGCAGGCGATGGTACCATTATCCGGCTTACAGAACAAGTTGAAGGCGTTTACGCACCTCCCAGTACTTTTCAAGGTAAACTTGGTGAAACCTATCAATTGCGTTTTAAAACCCCCGATGGCAAAAACTATGAGTCGTCTAAAGAAAAATTGGGGGCTGTTCCTGCCATCAAAAAAGTATATCAGCAATTTGATAAAAATGGCCTTTTGGATGCAACTGGTAAACGCGTCATAGGCTCTACGGTAAATGTATTTGTGGATTTTGATGACCCCAAAGATGCTAAAAATTACTATTTATGGCGTTGGAAACGCTACGAAGAACAATCTATTTGCATTACTTGTGAAAGTGGAACGCTTAATTTTAGCGGTGGAACTTGCATAAGAAGCACCTCTCGCAACCCACCTACTTACGACTACCAATGCGGTAGCTTTTGTTGGGATCTCTATTACAGTACCGATGTCAATATCTTAGCCGATGATTTTTCAAACGGTAATAGTGTCGAAGCCCGCCTGATTGCCAAAGTTCCGTACCATTCCTTCAGAGGAACTCTCCTTGAAATTGAACAGATTGGTCTTTCTAAAGATGCTTATCTTTATCATAAACTTCTGAAAGAGCAAAGTCAGTCAACAGGGACCCTCACCGACACCCCTCCTGCCCCTATTATTGGGAATATTCAGAATGTAAGCGATCCTAACGATAAAGTGATTGGGTATTTTGGGGCAGCAAGCACCAAACTTGTGCGTTATTGGGTGGATAGAAGCCTCTACAAAGAACCCATTTTAGTACCATTATTGGGCAGAGAAGTTAACCTTGAACCTTCAACACCGTTTCGTCCACCTGTTTATCCTTGTGTGTTGAGTAAATTTAGAACGCCTATTCGTCCAGAAGGTTGGATATATTAAGGCTGCTGGTTTATTATTCAATTTACATCCAAAATAGTTACTCAAACATCACATGGCTTTCTATATACAAATCATATTCAATCGTTTACTTTTTTACTTACTACTTTTTGGGACAATAGTAGTCTCTGCACAACAACGCGTTAAGCAAACCCCAACCATTCCCTTTGAACTCAGTGGCATTGTACGGGATTCTGTGACTGGCGAACCCATCAATAATGCTGCTATTCGGCTCAATTTTGATAAAACAGGGCTTTACACCGACAGTACGGGCACTTTTACCATTATGCTCACCGAAGCTGACTATGTAGTAGTAATTAGCCGCTTGGGATATCGTCCTTACCGTGTTAAATTCAAACTTAACCATAATATTTACCTTGATGTGAAATTGATGAATGTAGCCAAGGAACTGGAAGAAGTGGTAATTTCTACGCAAGCAGTTGATGAAAACATAACGCGCCCGTTGCTTGGAGTGACACAGATGAATATCAAAACCATCAAAAAGTTGCCCGCTATTATGGGTGAAGTGGATGTTTTGCGCAGTTTGCAGATGTTGCCTGGCGTTACCTCAGTGGGGGAGGCCTCCAATGGTGTCAATATCCGTGGAGGAGCAGTAGATCAAAACCTAATTTTGCTCGACGATGCTCCTATTTTCAATCCGACACACTTGTTTGGATTGTTTTCTGTGTTTCCCCCCGATGCTGTTTCGAGTATGGAGTTGTACAAAGGGACAACACCGGCACGCTTTGGGGGGCGTGCGGCGTCGGTGCTGGATATTTCGATGTCAAATCCCAGTTTAGAGAAATTTTCGCTGCAAGGGGGGATTAGTTTTGTGGCTAATCGTGTAACTGCTGAAATTCCTTTGGTTAAAAATAAAGTAGGACTTTTGGTGACGGGACGCGGTGCGTTCAATGATTTTGCGTTTCAATGGGGGCCACAAAAATTGAAGAATATCCGTGCCAGTTTTGGCGATGCTGCGGCCAAGTTGTTTTGGCGCATCAATACAAAAAATACCTTCTCTTTTTCTAATTATTACAGTACTGACTTTTTTCAGACGGATTTGCTGGGAGGAATCAACAATATTAATTCTGTTTCTACGCAGTACGATTACAACACGCTCAATTTTACGGGTCGTTGGTTTCATTCTTTCAACGACGGCCTCAATGTACAGACAACAGGGGTGTATAGTCAATATCGGCCACGTATTTTGCTGCCCGAACTCAATAGTGATAACAAAGTCACGATTGGGTCGGAAATTTTACAACGACAAATCAAAACCAATTTCAATTATATCCCCAACAAACGCCACAAAGTGGAGTTTGGGGCAAACATGACACACTACCAATTGCAGCCAGGAACACTCAATCCTGGTAGTAGCAAAGGTGTAAACCCTCAAACTGTACCGACTGAAAATGGTGTAGAACTGGCATTACATGCCGAAGATGAGATGACACTAAATAATAGAACTACCGTCTCGGTAGGGCTTCGATACTCTTATTTTATGGCACTTGGC
>JBDHXS010000711.1:0-3377 GCA_039810845.1 Runella sp.
ATAATTCTGCTAACTGTATTTTGGGTAAAGGTAGCCACCGCCCAAACTCCCCAAAAAATAAGCTACGTCTATGATGACCTCAGCAGATTGTCGGAAGTAAACTATCCCAATGGTACTAAAATAGTTTATACCTATGATGCTTTGGGCAACAGACAAACTTTGGTCATAACTAATGGAGCTTGTACGCCTCTTTGGCTAGCCTTTGTTGGTGTTATCACCAACAATAAAAATAGCAGGTGCAGCAGGTTAGAAAATCAAATGAAAAAAACCAAACAGTCTCAATGGGCTTGTGGGGGGCGAGGGGGGAGTGGCTAAGAGTTGATTGAGTTTCTATTTTTCAAATTAAATAATAACAGTGGCCAAAAACTCAGCAGGAGTAAGTATTTGTGTAGAGCCAAAAGGGAATATCCATTCGGGATGCAAAACCAGTAAATCTTGGTCGCCAGTAATGAGATAATGGGCTTGTGAGGCGAGGGAAAGTTCTAAAAACTTATCGTCTTTGGGGGCGCGGCAGATGGTGAGTTTTTGAGTAACGGGTACAAAGAGGGCTGTTTCTCTAAATAATCGTAAAAATAGCTCAACCTCATCGGGTTCAATATATTTACTGAATTTGGGGCGATAGATAACTTCTTTAAATTCGTGAAAACAAGCATCAGATACAACTATGGTGTGTTTTAACCGAACATTATCAACCGCCTAATATCAGATTTTTTAAACAAGGCAGCACTTAGCAGTACATTAGTATCAAGGATAACAAGCTTATTCATCAGCTAACAACTTGGCTAAGATTTCAGGAGTAAGTCCATTTCTTTCAGCTGTATCGCTCATTTTATCCATGATGTTTCCTAATTCATCATTGGCATCGTCAGCGGGCAAAACAATAATTTCCAGCCTACGTCGAGTGTATTCGATAGGTAGTTTTAGGGTTACGTTGCCATCAATGGTGGTCACATATTGTCGTAAAGCATTCATAATAGTTCAAATTTTAGCAAATATAACACATTGAAGTAAATAGTGAGCATACGATAGGGGAGTAGAAGAGAAGTTGAGATAAAGCTTAAAAATCAATCACATTCTTCCATCCTTCAATCATCATTTTGCCTGATTTGGCTTCTTTTTTTAGGGGAGTTAAATCAAAACAAAAAGTTTTGGTGTCGAGGCGTTTGCAGTAATCGTTGGTACGAAAAATAACCCTTCCGTTGTAATACGGAACCGTAGAATCTACGAGGTGGTTGGGTTCGGCATACAGTTGAAAAGTATGGTCAGGGTCGCAGCCGCCACCGTAGTTGAAAGTAACATAAAGAGCATTGCCAGAAACCGTAACATCCTGAATTCCAAATAGAGCTACGGTAGTGACGGTATCTATTTGCATGGCTATTTTTAACGGACTACAATCGCGGTTGTTGGAACTGATTTCTTCTGATTTACAACTGCCTAACAAAAGTATTATCAATAAAAAAGAGAAAAAAGGGGTTGGCATAGCTCTTGATTTTTATTGCTTTTTGAAAGTGTATTCGCCAGTGCCATAAGGGTTTAGCACGAGCCTTTGGGTGTTTGCTGAGACGATTTCTACTAAACGCCCATTCATAGACGACATACATGCCGCTTGTATTCGGACGTTATTTCCTTCTATTGTATAAGTGCCTCCGCCGCAACCAAAAAAACTGTAGTCGCTCGGGAAAGTATTCTGATACCACTCATTAAAGGTATTGTTTTTAGAAAAAGAAATGAAAACTTTTTTGTCGGTAGGTACCAAAATGTTGAGGCAGTTTGTCGTACTCGATGGCTTGCAATAGGATTGTAATTGCCATGTTCCAATGAGTATATTTTTAGGGAATGTTTCATCTGCTTGATTGCAAGACAGCAACCCTAAAAACACCAAAAGAGTAATACTCGTTTTCATAAAATTCAAATTGTGATGGCTTCTTGATAGTGACGCAATAGCCAGCCAAATAGTTGGGCTACCATTCACTTTAATTTCGTACCGCTCTTGTTCTATTTTGATGCTTTTATCCCAGAAGGCTTGATAGGCGTTGGGCTAACTTCTATTTTCGTTTCACATTTAAACCTTAACTACTGATATGATTACGTTTGGTGTTATTCTCGTTTTAGCTTTATTACTTGTTTGGATGACCGTAAAGGTGGTACCTCAACAAACCGCTTTTGTAGTGGAGCGGCTCGGTAAATTTTACGGCGTATTGCAGCCGGGTATCAATTGGGTGATTCCGTTTTTTGACCGAATTGCTTATAAGCATAGTCTGAAAGAAAAAGCCATTGATATTCCTGAACAAATATGTATCACCCGCGACAACGTGCAAGTGCGCGTAGATGGGGTGCTTTTCTTGCAGGTGGTGGATGCACAGAGAGCTTCTTACGGTATTAGCGACTATGTATTTGGGGTTACACAATTGGCCCAAACAACCATGCGCTCTGAAATAGGTAAGATTGATTTAGACAAAACTTTTGAAGAACGTACTACGGTCAACCAAGCGGTAGTGCAGGCCATTGACGAAGCAGCGATTGGTTGGGGAGTAAAAATGCTTCGTTATGAAATCAAAAATATTACGCCTCCGCAAAGCGTATTGCACGCCATGGAAAAACAAATGCAGGCCGAACGCGAACGTCGGGCGTTGATTTTGCAGTCGGACGGTGAAAAAATGGCGGCAGTCAACATGGCCGAAGGACAAAAACAAAAAGTGGTATTGGAATCAGAAGCCCTAAAAACGCGCCAAATTAACGAAGCCGAAGGACAAGCGGCGGCCATTAAGTCGGTGGCGGAAGCAACAGCCGAAGGTATCAGGGTAGTAGCGGCGGCGATTCAGGACAAGGGTGGTATGGATGCCGTACAACTCAAAGTAGCCGAGCAAATGGTACAGCAATTTGGGAATTTAGCCAAGAGTACCAACACGATGATTTTGCCCGCTAATTTCGGAGATATGTCTTCGATGATAGCCACGGCAATGAGTATTGTAAAACAACAAAAATAGTTTATAGTCAGCGGTTTACAGTTTGTTAATTAATAAAATTGTAAATTTTTAAAACACTTACCCGAAATGGATATTTCACCCACACAAATTTGGATTATTATTGGAGTAGCTATGCTTATTGCGGAGCTACTGTCAGTGTCTTTTGTGTTTCTTTTCTTGAGCGTAGGCGCATTTGTGACGGCTTTGTTGGTTTGGAGCGGTGTAATGCCAATGGTCAATGCGCAACTTTTTTGTTTTTCGGTGGTATTGTTGATCTGATCCCGACGGTGTTTTTCTTCTTGTTGGCGCCGAGAGTTGCATTAGGGTGGAAGTCAAAAGATACTCGCGCTCATGGATTAAGTGCGCTTTTTATCGCGCACTGGATTGTTTTGATCATGTTTGAACCAGATG
>JBDHXS010000712.1:0-3374 GCA_039810845.1 Runella sp.
TACTTACTTTTCCAATTGTATAAGGTGGCTGGTGAAATACCATGTTCGCGGCATACATTTTCGATGTTCTTCTCTTTGCCTATGCTACCCAATATCGCTACAATTTGAGGCAGTTCGCCGCTGCGATTCACTAAATTTAGTTTGTTTCATTGTTTTACCATTTTGATTGTGAAAATTAAGAAATTTCCTCCAATTTTAAATGGTTACGTCTTGTGGGAGCAGGACACTACGTAGGAAGCTGAAAAACAAAGTTTTTGACACGTTAGAACTTGCTCAGAAGCGTATTTAAAAAATTGTTGAAGAACTTTTTGATGAAGAGAGAAAAGTCTGTGCAATAACTTGTTTCCCGTATCTAAGTAGTACGACATAATAATTTTGAATTAGTATAATAACTCCAATATTTGATGAAATACCACCAAAGGTATTAGAGGAACTACCAAAACTACGATAAATTTAAAGTATATTAAAAATTTCTACTCAGTGGTCCTACCTATATCCTGTTCTTATCTGAACATAAAATAAAAGCCTGGGAAAAACCGCACGGGGTTTTAAATCCCTTTTTTGACCTAATTCCCTGAAAAGTTTGCGTTATTTATATCAGCTTGCCTAATTTTGGCAATGCTTAATGTCAATTATTTGACTTAGAATAATCAGGCAATTCCCAGTCGCAAGCGGGTGCTAACCAATCATAGCCTGATTCAATCGGCTGCCCGTCGGGAGGGGTCATTACAGGGGTAGTAGCGAGGTCTGCGGGATTTGATTTCGCCGTTTCGATTTGGTGCAAAGCAAATAAATCATGGGCTTTCTGTTTGGCATCGGCAATGCCTTTGTTCTTAATCCAAGTGCCTAAGTCTCTAATTTTGAGCATAATGACAGCCCTAACTTGGGGTGTAACTTCTTTGTTATTAGACAATTCAAGCAGTTTGTCCAATAACATTTTCTCAACCAAGCGTTCAATTTCACCGTTGTATCCTATCCTTGGCGCAGATGATTTCCAAGTAGCGTTTATGAGTTGGTCAATCATCTCTTCTAAACTTGGTAAGGTAGCATCAATGGAAGACTGAATCACCAAACGACTCAAACGCTCAGGATTGAGCAACATCCGTAAAGTCAAACCTGCGGCAGCTTCGGGCGGCCCAAGCGGGTCGAAAACAAGGCCTGTTCTGCGTTTAAACGTTTCGCGAGGGTTGGCGTCGTAGCCAAAAGCACGGGGAGGTGTCAATTTCAAAACAGCATCGGGAACTTTCAAAAAGTCAGGTTGCAGGGTTTGTAACAAAGCACCTAAAGCTTCACGCTGTTCTTTACCGCTGACGGGCAAAGTTTCCAGATTTTTCTCACCTTTTACCGAAAACCGATAATTGACTCCTGCCACTACTTTGGAGGCAGCTTCTACCTGAAAACGGTGAAACATGTACATAGGTACAAACACCTCTTCCAACGAACTCATAGGTGTACCCGTGCGGAGTTTGCGTTCGTCGAAATTGGCTAAGGTCAACTTACGAACTTCCGAAATACGTTTTAATTCCGCCACTGCACTTACACCGTTGTCCCAGAGGTGCGTTTGTGGGTGCGCACTGCCTTCGGGACGGGCGTCTTGGTCGGTCAGGAAATACAAACCTTTGCCGTACATTTGGTCAACAATATTGTTCAAGGCTTTTTTCTCGTCCGTTCCTTTCGGGAAATCCTGATACCCCCAAATGATAGACCACTTGTCATAGTCACCGATTTTTTGATCGTAAGCATTTGATAAATCTACTTTTCCGTTTTTTAATTCTACCAACATGTGCGGATAGTCCATCACCGAAGCTCGCCCGTGAATACTCGATACATAATTGTGCGGTAAGCCCAACGTATGTCCAATTTCGTGCGCTGATAGTTGGCGCAGACGTTCAATAGACATCCCCATCATGTCTTCTACATTGGTGGTATCGGTTTTAAAATCACCTACCAAACCCTGCGCGATGAGGTAATCTTGACGCACGCGCAACGAACCGAGCGTTACTTTTCCTTTTAGAATCTCGCCCGTGCGTGGGTCAACTACGCTTGTACCGTACGACCAACCGCGCGTAGAACGGTGCACCCATTGTACCAAATTGTAACGTACATCCATCGGGTCGGCGTCGGGAGGGAGCAGTTTTACCTGAAAAGCATCTTTGTAGCCCGCCGCCTCAAAGGCTTGATTCCACCATTTTGCACCGTCCACTAATGCCGAACGGATTGGTTCAGGAGCGCCCGGGTCAATGTAATAAATGATGGGTTTTACGGGTTCGCTCAAAGTGGCCGTAGGGTCTTTTTTCTTCAAACGATGACGTACAATATACTGCTTTGCGATGGGTTCGCTAACGGGCGAGGCATAATCGAAAAAAGAAGTAGAAATATAGCCAATACGGGGGTCAAAAAGACGCGGTTGGTGTTCATTGTCAGGGAGTTGTACAAACGAATGGTGTTGGCGTGTGGTGATGATGGTGGGTGTCGGAACGACGTCCCTCAAATAAGCTCCTGGTGAGTCGCCAGTCAGTGTGATAGTGACTTCAAACTCGGTATTTAGGGGAAAGTTTTTGGTGTTGGGAAGATACATAGCCGAACGCGACGCATCCAAACGGAAAGTACCTTGGCGAGTACGAGTAATGGCCTGAACTGCCCCCACGGCATCCTGCATCAGAAAAGGGGTTAAATCCACCAACGTCGTTCCTGCATTTTCTGCCGCGATTTCAAACCCCCAATGCACCGACTGGGCAAAGGATTCTTCCACAGCGCGGCGTTCAAGCGGGTCTTTGCTCAGGGCGCGGTAGCCGTAGTTGGGTTCAAGCATCAGGATTTTGTTGCCCACACGCTGAAATTTAATGACGTGTTCTTGTCCCAATCTACCACGGTCAAGGCCGATGTCGTTGGAGCCAATTCCTTGCGCCAGTGAAGGATAATACAACAATTCGGTATCAAATTGTTTGATTTCCAAATAGACTTTTCCCTTTTTGGCATCCCAATAATACGGCAAAAAACCGTCTTTCTTCTCCATGTCCTTGGTGAAGGTTTCGATGGGGTTTTGGGCAAAAAGCGAATACGAGAAGAGTGTCAGGAGTAGGAGTTTTCTCATAAAAAATGGAGTGATTAGGTTGTTGGATGATAAATAATTGCTTTTTCAGGGGTTATCTACAAAGAAACCAATTTTTTGGGGAATAGGGAAATTTTAAAGGTCTAAGAAAACATCTTACCCACGCAAAATGCCTTTCATCACAACTTCTAATCAAGCTTTTTGGAAAACGCTACTTTTGAATATTCTTTTGAGAACACCTCCAATTGTGTTTATGGAACAAAAAGACCAATTCAGAAAGTGGCAATTATCCGATAACTCGTTAGTATTTTCTTCGTTGTCA
>JBDHXS010000713.1:0-3374 GCA_039810845.1 Runella sp.
TTATCATCAACAACTTCGTAGGTTGCTTCGATGGTAAGACAGACTAATCGGATTTTTTCAAGGAATGGCACATCGTTAAGAGACCCCGTAAACGTACACGATTTGAGTTTGTCTTGCTCATGCTGAATTGGCAGGTGATATGCTTCTTGTAATTCGCTAAAAATCTCCGAAACGGGAGCAAATTCATAAGTAAACTGTTGATTGACGATGGCAGCAGGGTTTCCTTCGAAAATTTCACTTGTTTCTTGCTTCACTTCATTTGTTTTGGTGACAATACTCAGTTGCTGATGTTCGGTAAGCAATGTCGGCTTGTTGGGCGACGACACGGAAGTAACGGCCACTTTTCCCGATTTTACTTTTACCAATGCCGTGGTTTCTCCCTCAAAAGAGCGCACTTGAAAGCTCGTCCCCAATACTTTGGTAGTGAGACGATTGGTATAAACAAAAAATGGTTTTTGGGCATCTTTAGCTACTTCAAAAAAGCCTTCGCCTTGCAAAAACACTTCTCGTTTGGTTTTGTTTACTTCTTTCCGAAAACGCAGGCTACTCCCCTCTGATAATACCACCGATGAATTGTCGGGCAGTAAAACCACCATTGGCTGTTGGGTTGTATTGCGTACCAACTTCCACTCTTCCATCTCCAACTTTTTTTCCTCATTCCGCGTCGTTAAAGTAACAGATGCTGGATTTCGCGAGGTCTGGAATTGATACCAAGTGGCGAGACTAATGAGGATTACAGCCGCCGCCCATCTCAACCAAGTCCAACTTAACAGAGGTTTTATTTGAGTTGAAGTTTCATCGGGAATCAGCTCTAAAATTTGTTCTGTTTTTAAGGAAACTTCTTGGTCAGAGAGATTGTCCTCTTTTCCTTCAATGACTAAAAAAGCGGCAACGGCTTGCTCGTAGAGTTCTCTTTTTTCGGGATATACGTGGAGCCATTCATCCCAAAACAAACGATCATCATGACGTCTTTCCTTCACCCACCGTCGGAAAGTTTCGTCTTCAAGAAGTTCGGTAACAGAAAAAGGGTTGGGTGAAAGGCTCATTGGTACTTTTCTACTATTTTTATTGATAGTATGAAGATACCTAAAGGAGATACCCTAATAGAAGCTAATTTTTTTAAAGAAAAATACAAATGACCCAATAAATAGGAGCAACCAACCAACGGCTACGCAATTTGGTCAGTGCTTTTTGTAGAAAATTAGAAACCGACTGACGATTTACATTCATCGTTTCGGCAATTTCGGCTACCGACAGATTTTCATAATACTTTAAATAGAGTGCTTCGCGTTCACGGGCAGGAAGAGTATCAAGTTGGCGTTTGAGTTCATTGAGTTGAAAAAGGGCTACTTCCTCTCTTATGAGGAGTGTTTCAGCGTCTATTTCTTCAGGTAAGGCATTATCCCAATCAGGTTCTTGGTGGATAAAGTGTTTTTCAACCCGTAAAAACTGTAGAATGTGGCTTCGCAGCGACTTCAACAAATAATGTTTGACCGAACAGGTGTCATTGATTTGAAGACGATTTTGCCAAAGTTGCAAGAATAAGTCTTGGATACAATCCTCCACTGCGGCTTCGTCAATCATAAATTTGAGGCCATAGCGCCTCAACGTACGATAATATCGCTCGACAATCGTGCCAAGCGCTTGCTTATCGCCCTCTCGATATGATTTCCATAGAACATGGTCTTGAACTGGAGAAGCCATAATGAAACAGAGGTAATATGACCAAACAAAGATTTTTTGTGAATAGTCTAACAAAAGTAATAAAATTATACAACTTATGGTATTTTCAACAATAAGTTCTTTTTTATTTTTTTTATGACTTTCCCAAACTTCAAGAAAATAGGTCTTCCTTATGTAAGCAGAGAAGAATAAACAAACCCTCACAAGAATCCTAAGGAGAATTATACCTCAAACGTGAACCCTTTCATTAACAATTTATTATAAACGTTTTCATCGAAACAATACAATGTGGCGGCACGATGAGACACATCCTGTTGGCGTTCTTTGGTATCTACCAGAAGGTTCATTTTGAGAAATTTTTTCCTAAAATTCGACTTGTCCAGCTTTTGTCCCAAAATAGCCTCATATAATTCTTGCAGTTGTAACAAAGTAAATTTAGGAGGCAAGAGGTTAAATCCGATCGGTTCGTGTTGAATCTTGTGTTTTAGGAATTCAAAGCAATTTCTTAAAATAACATCATGGTCGAAAGCCATTTTGGGCACATCCTGAATCGCAAACCAGTTGACATCGGCCTCTGTAGGTCCAGGATGGAGTTCAAACTGTTCGATATTGACAAGAGCGTAGTAAGCAATGGTAATTACCCTGCGCGCTGGAAAACGCTCTAAGTCGCCAAACGTTTTGAACTGCTCTAAGTAGATATTTCCGACGGACGTTTGTGAAGACAAAATTCGATTGGCCGCAGCGTCAATACTTTCGTTGTATTTGATCCAGCTTCCTGGAAGCGCCCATTGGCCAAGGGTAGGGCCAATGCCATGTTTGACTAAAAGAATATAAAGTTGAGCATTCTTAAATCCAAAAATCACGCAGTCTATGGAAAGGGCATCAATTGTTTCTTCTGAAAAGTTCAAGGGTATTTTATAGTTGATTTTGTAAATGAAATAAAAATTAACCCACAAGCTGATGCAAGGTTCAGGACTTAGGCTGTATCTACCTCACTTTTGGCATAGCATCAAAAACGAAATATTTGGATAAAGGTAGTATAGTAAAATGGATTTGTTCGGTTATTTTGAAATAAGAATCAGCAAACCCTCACCACTTCCATATTGAGTAATGCCCCTAACTTTTTGATTTTTGAACTGACATGCCCCACTCCAATAGCGCAATGATGGGCTGATCCATGGCTATTCCAAGCATTCACAAAACCCCTTGCCCCTATCGGAAACTTATAGCGGCTGTTGGTATTGCCAATTTCTAAAATAGGCCCAGCTACTGACTCACCTTCGGCCACTAAGAGCATCAATCCCCCGCCCCGTTTTTCAACCACTGAAAGCAAAGTAACTGGCCCATTTTTTACACTCATTTCTACCGAAACTCCTTTGCCAACTTTTCCATGATACACTTTTAACGGACGAACTTTGGTTTTTCCTTCTGCAATAGCAATATGCCCTGGGCCATCATGTCCCATCAATACAACATCATCCTTAAAGTCCATGGCATAATATTCAGTAAACGAACCACCTGCCCCAAAACTGTCCATAATTTTCATAGCTTGGGCATTTTTGATTTCGTACTCACCCGCTACAGGAACGCCATTAGCAGTCAATAAAGAATTTCCTAAAATAATGGAAGCAATGGTTTCTTCGTTCTCTGGATTTCCTGTGCCTTTGTAATCATACGCCATTGACCCTAAT
>JBDHXS010000714.1:0-3372 GCA_039810845.1 Runella sp.
GTTTGGCTGTAGGTCGGAAATAGTGGCAACATCAATAGCACCAACCATTTCCATTTGAGGCGATTTTGTGGCATATAATTAAACATTGGGTTGTAGATAAGAAATAAAAAGCTGTTAATAGATATTTTTGGTGTTGAATATAGCTGCGGTGGATATAGGTGTCGAAAGCTGTTTATTGATGTATTTTTCGTATAGTTCCAGTCCTTCCAACGTCACGATTCCCCTTAAAAAATGGTCTAAAAGTTCAAGTTGCGTATCCAATGGATTGAACTGTCCCAGCGGAAAAATGTACGGGTCGAGTCCCATTTCTATTTGTTCAAGACGTAAACGGGCAATCACCTCTACATTGATATTCCTTCGATACAGCCCCATTTCTATACCTTTTCTCAGGTTTTTCTTTACTATGTCCAGCACAAACTCCTTCTTATATCTTGAAAACAAATCCCATGCTTGAGGATAGTATTTTTTAATATCAAAAATGGCTGTAGGGTTCATACCTGACATTGTTTGGCGCATCATTTCAGAAGCCATCACTACTTCGGCAATTGGATCTGGGGCTGCTATCTGCATTTGTTCAGCCAGCATACGATCACATTCAAAATGATGTTCTACCCCTGCAAATACCATTGCGTTTTTATCCTCAAAATGTTGATAAATTGTCTTCTTAGAAATTCCCAATTCGCGGGCAATGTCATCCATCGTCACGCTTTTTACTCCGTACCGAAAAAATAGTTCTTGGGCTTTATCAAGGATTCTCTCTCTCACTCTTGCTCTGCTTAATTTTTCATTTTTCTTATACGAAACTCTGGAAACTAACAAAAGGTTCAAAGTTTCCAGAGTTTTTTAGAGAGTATCAAAAATATTTTTGAGCCGTGAAAAGTATTTATTGTGTTGATTTATATCTATTACAAATTAAACTCTCCCTACTGACAACCCTATGTCAGTAGGGTTAAAAATAATTTCAACTAAATAAATACTTCAGCAAGCCATAGCAGAAATTGAACTATTTCAATAAAAAATATTCATCAAAAAACACACGGAAGTAATATCATTTCAAGATTCAACTACCAATAAGTATTATTTTGGAGAATGTGTAGCAAATGTAAAAGCCCACTTTACACAATGCTATGCAAATAGCGTGAAGTGGGGAAAAAAGATGACAAAAGGGAAGATTAGAGGGATAAAAGTTTAAAGTCAGCTTGCTTATAGTTCTTCATTCAATAAGTTTTCAGCCTTCAGTTTAATATTTTCTTCTTCTACTAAGCGGTTGATTTCTTTAATGACATCGAAAAAGATAACCAATTTATCAAGAGGAATCTGATCGCGCAACATCGTATTAAAAGCAATGACTCCTTCACGGGCAAGCTCACGCTTTTTTTTGCCTTCATCGGTCAAAATGACTTTCACAAAACGTTTATCTGTTTCATCAGTTTCTCGACGTATCCAGCCCCTTTCCTCCAACATTTTAAGGGTACGTGTCAAGCTACGCGGCTCCATACCGATAGAAGGGCCAATTTTAGTAGCGGGCGTTCCATTTTCTATGTCAATATTGAGCAATACGTATCCGATAGCCATCGTCATGTCATAGCGACGGGAGGCATAGGTATTGTACATTCGAGAGATAGCGTGCCAAGCCCATTTGATATGGAAATCAACCGTTTTTTCTTTACGCATTGCCTATTTGAATTGGTATCAGTTTAGGCAAATATAAAGGTTAATCTTTATAGTGGTAGGTTTGCATACGGTTTTATTGTATCGCCATCTTAAATTTTGTCAAATAAAACCTTACGGCTCTTCCAATAAACAACCCTCCGATTAGCCCTGGCATAATCCAAGTGGCAACATTGATGGCGACCGAAGCATCAGGGAAAATATAACGAATATTGACCAACGCAAACGCCGTAAAAGTAGCAATATAGGAGCCTCCCATTCGCTCTATATGAATAAAAAACCATTCGCGATTACCATATTTAGATTTTTCAGGAAAAAGATATTTCTGAAAATCATAACGAGCATTAGTGCCACTAAAAATACCAAAAACCAAGAAGAGAATGCCTATGGGTTCAAATTGGCCTTTTACCCAAATCATACTTAAGTTATACAAACCATACGCTGCCATAGCCACTGCAACTGCCGCCATCATACCCGAAACACCCCAATCATACCACCGAATAGGCTCACTACTACGCTGTTTGAGTGAACGTTTTCCCGTAAAACATAAATAAAAGCTAAATATTGCTACGCCTGTCAAAAACAAACGTCCGTCGGTAATAGGCGACACCAACACAAGTCCAACTGCAGAAACAGCCGCAATGACCATTGACCAATAATAAATCAAACCAGTGGTATTGTGAAGTCGACTGCCTTTTTTGGAAAGCATTGGAATAAGCCCAACGGCAAGGGCCAAAAATCCAGCGACAACGTGAAGAATAATAAAAAATGTTTTCATGGATGTTGTTGTTTGAGGTAGAAGGCTTCGCTACAATCACAAATCAATACCCAAATATCAGGCGCCAAATACATACCTCTTACCTTTTTCCGACGAAGCAACGGTCAGAAAGAATGAAATGAGCAAGAAAAAGAGTGAAATGAAGAAGGGCCTATAATCAACAACTGGTCATTCGCTTTGCCTCGCAAATTCTTGGCAAGCAGCACTCAGCTTTTTAATATCTTCGGTCGTATGCCAAGCACAAATAACAATCCGGGTATTGGCCTTATCGGTAGGTTTGGGATAAGAAAAACTATAGACAAAAATACCTCTTTCCAATAAAAAAGGATATAGTTCGTCGCGCTCGGTATAAAAAACGGGGTAACCTTTACTAAAACTAAAAAGATTAATATGCCTTACAGCGTCCGCAAATTGTTGAATATTTGCTTGCAAACGTACGTAGGTCTCTTTGTATAATGCCTCTGCGTTTAGGTAAGCATAAAGATGGTCTGGCGCAATAGGAGAACAACCTCCAAAATAGGCCGTATGGCGAATTTGTTGAATAGTGGTAGCGTCTGAAAATAAGATACCTCCAGGCAGCCCCATCGCTTTAGCCAAAGAGGCTGTTACAATCAATCGTACATTTTCACGTTTTGGGATACGTTTCCAAACCCCTTGTCCTTCCTCGCCCGTTATGCCAAGCCCATGCGAATCATCTATCAACAATACAACTTCAAGTTCATCAGGAATATCATTTACCCACCCAAAATCGTACAATTTTCCCCGTAAGGCATCCACAGAGTTGGTAACAATGGCTGATTGGTGATTGGTGATTGGTGATTGGTGATTGGTGGCTGTAAACTGCTCACTCCAAGCCTCAAAACTACATTTAGGGATTTCAACTTGTGGCAAATGCCAAACCGCAGGATGAACATCGGGCGAAT
>JBDHXS010000715.1:0-3370 GCA_039810845.1 Runella sp.
AATTGATTGTAAAAGGTTTACAACAAATGTTTTTAGAGCCCTTTAAAACGGTACAAATCTCACTTTAAAAATCTACATCCAAGCCCAACAATCGCTGTAAATCAAGCAAGGCGGGATTTCGCTCGGCGAGGGCGTTGAATTTTTCCTGCGGCGTGTAGGGGTTGCGTTTTACTTCATTGGGCGCAATGCGATGTGTAATTTGGAGTTCACGATTTTGTAGGTTTCGGCGTAAATAACCGAGCAATTGGGGTTTTAGCTCGTTGAGAAGGGTTTCTTGATGAAGATTGTCCAAAATCAACTCAATCATTGTGCCTTCTAATTTCAGCTCCCGATTGAGCATGATTTGCTCACTGACGGCACCGCCTTTTTGTTCGCGCATTCGCGAAAAATCTTCCCAAGTTTGTTTGAGTTGCTCTAAAGTAAAAGACTTATCCTCTACCCAATTCAACGATTCTGTTTCGGGAGCCACAGGCTTGGTAGTTTGGAAAGGTTCGGGTTTGGCAACGATGGCAGCATTGAGGTTGACCGTAGAGCGAAGTTTTCCCAAATTGCCATTATTGGAAGCATTTTGGTAAATTACAGTAGGCTCACCCGTCACGGGCTGAGAGGTAGCAGGAGGCAGGGTATTAGCCCCCCCCTTCTCACTCCTGATTTCCAACTCCTGACTTCTTACTTTAGACTTTTTTTTTTCGTCCTCTGTGATAGCGTTTAAATCCAGTACGTCGGTGAGTTTGGCCAATTTCATCAGGCACAGCTCCACGTGTAGGCGTTGCTGTTTGGCGGCTTTGTAATTAATGTCGCATTGGCTTCCGACACTCAATGCTGAGAGCAAAAATGAGATAGGTGATTTGGCTGACTGGTCAATATATTTGTTTTTGGCGGTTTCCGATACCTCCAAGAGTTGGACAGTAGCAGGGTCTTTGGAAACCAACAGGTTACGAAAGTGTTCCAACATCCCGATCACAAACAAATGCCCATCGAAGCCTTTTTTCAAGACTTCATTGAAAATCAGCATACTCTGCGACAAATCACCCGCGAGGAGCGCATCTGTCAGTCGGAAATAATAATCGTAGTCGAGAATGTGAAGGTTTTCGAGGACATCTTTGTAGCGAACGGTACCGTCGGTAGAAAACGTGACATTCAAATCAAACATCGAAAGCGCATCGCGCAAGCCGCCATCTGCTTTTTGGGCAATCAATTCTAAAGCTTCACGCTCGGTTTGGATACCTTCTTTTCGAGCAATCTGCTCGATGTGGTCAGCCATGTCGCGCGACTGAATTCGATTGAAATCGAATATCTGACAACGTGACAAAATTGTGGGAAGAATTTTGTGTTTTTCGGTGGTGGCAAGGATAAAAATAGCGTAACTGGGCGGCTCTTCTAGTGTTTTTAAGAAAGCGTTAAAAGCCGCCGACGATAGCATGTGTACCTCGTCAATGATATAAATCTTGTACTTGCCCGTTTGGGGTGGATAGCGCACTTGGTCAATCAGATTACGAATGTCATCCACAGAGTTGTTAGAGGCCGCATCTAACTCATGTACATTAAAAGAAGCATTGTTTTGAAATGCCACGCAGCTTTCACATTCTCCGCAGGGTTCTACCTCATCGGTAAGACGCTGGCAATTGATGGTTTTCGCCAAAATACGTGCATTTGTGGTTTTTCCCACTCCTCGCGGGCCACAAAACAAAAACGCCTGTGCCAAGTGATTGGTACGAATTGCGTTTTTGAGGGTCGTTGTAATGTGCGACTGCCCCACGACCGTATCAAATGTAACGGGGCGATACTTTCGAGCCGATACCACAAAGTTTTCTGCCATGGTCGCAAGTTAGCAAGACCTCCGTTGAATTCAAACAGAAAAAAGTTGATTGACCGATAACTAAAAAATTATCAGCATGTTAGGGAAGAAAACTTACATTTGAAAAAAAATGCTCGACCCAAATGAAAAAGTTTCTTTTACTACTTCCCTGCTTTTGTGGTCATTTGTTGGCTCAAAATTACCACACGAACATTTCTCGTGAAGACGAATCCAGTAAACTGCGCCGAATGGCTACTATCTCCCTTGCAGTAGGGATTCCACAGGATGAATTTCGTACCATCAACGATCACATTGGCATAGGGATTCGTGGCAATGTGATGACTGCCATTGGCAATTTTCCGTTACGAATTGGCTTGGATTACGGCTATTTGGTACAGCAAAACCTTCGTAAAGAGTTCAATAGTAGCAGCAATTTTCAGAACCGTTATACCATCAATGCCAGTAGCAATATTGCTACGCTGGGGTTTACAATGCGTTTTGACCCGTTTGCCCATAAACGAAGCATGATTATTCAACCTTTTATTGATGGCTCGGTGGGGGGTAATGCCTTTTTTTCTACGACTGAAACTACTTATTACAGTAGCCGTTATGGCAACTGGAGCGACCCCAGCAGCAGTTCTAAAACCCACTGGGCTTTTACTTACGGTGGGTCAGTGGGCATCGCTGTTCCCGTGGGTAAACGCGCCCGTATTGAGGCCAAAGGCTCCTATTATCTCGGCGACCGCACTAAATACTTGGTTGATCCTGTCATTGATTCTTTTGGCAATGTAGAATTTACTGAAAAGAAATCTGAAACTACTATGCTAATTCCACAAATTGGTCTCAACTGGCAATGGTGATGGAATCCCGTTTAACTCATATTTAAAAAATCTTCGCAGCAACTAACCAAATCGGGAAAGAAAGCTCGAAAATAACCTTCGTAAACAGCTTCATGGGTAAACAGTTCATCATTCGCTTTTTCAATACCCTTCAGAAAAGAAAACCGTTGCGACATGCCATTGAAGGAGCGGCTCATTCCCTCCCGAAATTGATAATTGTACAACCAATCGTACTTCGTCATTGAGTCAACCAAAGGCAAAGCATCGGCAGGTAAAACGGGGCGGTATTTTGCCAGTACACCATAAATATGTTCCGTAAATTCTTTCAATGGCTGAGGGTGATAGTCGGCAAAATTTTTGGCCAAAAAATAATTCGGATTGTGTAAGCGTAAATGAATCAATCAGTAGGTCAACCTTCTCTTTAGTTTAATTTCTAGTTATATTTATAAGAACCGCAAACGTAGCAGATTTTGCAAAAATGTCTATTCTGCTTGAAATTGTTTCAACAGTTTTGTTTGAAGGAGCAAAAATGTTGGTTTGTATACCGGATATCGGATCCCTCAAAATAGTAATGCCGAGTAACTTGTCCATAATCTGTTTTTATACAAATAAACAAACATCATAAATTGAAACGCTTGCGAATCATGTTTTGTGGTTAATAACGTCTAACGCGCACATGCAAACGCATCGGTCCGTTAGAATAAGTAACTAAACTGGACTGCAATCCAAGAAT
>JBDHXS010000716.1:0-3370 GCA_039810845.1 Runella sp.
TACGCTCGAAAAAAAATGGAATGAATTGCTGCCAAGTGCACCATGTGAATTCAAGTTTGTGGATGAAAGGCTTCAGAATTTATACCAATCGGAAGTTCAGCTCAAAAAAGCTGCTCAGTTGGCTACCATCTTGGCCATCATCATTGTATTGTTGGGAGTCGTCGGCATGGTGTCGTTGAGTGTAGCTCGTCGCACCAAAGAACTCGGGATTCGCAAGGTACTGGGTGCTTCGCCTGCGAGTTTGGTGGGCTTGTTTTTGCGGGAGTTTTTGGTGGTAGCGGCCTTGGCGATGGCAGTCGCGTTTCCGTTGGTGTTTATAAGTATGAAAAATTGGCTTCAAAGCTACGCTTATCGGGTCGAAATGAGCTGGACATCGTTTGCACTTGTGGCAGGTAGTTTCGGAATTGCCATCGTTCTTCTGGTAAGTGCGCAAACCATAAAAGCCTCATTATCAAACCCTACGCATTCAATAAAAATCGAATAACAAACTTTTACATTTCGTTTACATTCTTTTACGGGAAAAATTTAGAAGATTTTGTGGGTGAAAATACCTTTGTCAACATCAAGGGAGTAAACACCTATAAACAACCTAAAGAGAATGAAAACACTGAAACGAATGTGGTGCGTGGCGGGCTTCGTGGGCGCGTCATTGATAGGGCAAGCGCAGACCAAATTTTCAAATTGTTCGGCGGTTTTTATTGATAATAGGATGGTAGTCGATGACTATTCTCCCACGGGAAAGTGTGCCTTGACGCAAGACGCACAGGGGACACTTTCGGTGGCAGAGGCGACCTACGAAAACAACCAATGGCACCAAACGGCAGCGATTGACTTCATGGTGGCGATTCGGGACAAAAACAGCAAAACGTTGACAATGTTCTCGAAAGAAGTGTACCAAAAAGTGGACATCAAAAACGTGCTTTCAAAGTGCAACAAAGGAGATGCAATCGTGCTATTGACGTTAAAAGACTCCTACGCACTCCCTCACAACGAAATCGTAATTCACTAACTATCAAATCTCTTCACAATCATGAAAACACTATCATTTATTGGACTTGCTGCCCTCGGTATGCTCGTTTTCGTAGCGGCCACTACCGCTGTTCCAACCACTAATTCGACCAACGACGCTAAAATGGCCGTGGCTTTGCGCTTAGATGGCCAACCACTGAACCAAGCTGAGCTATCGACCGTGAGCAGTGGCGTTTTGACCGTAAATTCATTAGAGTCAGATTCAAAAATGCCTTTCCGTATTTACCTAAAACGCGGTGACCAAAAAGTGAGTTTTGGAGGACAAACCAACGGAAAAGAGCAATACGAAGCTGAAATTGGGTTTTTGGTGTCACGGGCACGTTTTGGCGATGCGTTGGTGGTAGAAACCGTAGGAAATGCGGCCGAAAATCAAAAGCCTAAAGTGGTATTTACCAAATACCTTTTCCCCCTTAATTTTAAGAAAGTGACGGCTCAAAATGGCGATGGCTGTTAGTAATGAAGAGGCACTGCTTACCTGCTTCCGTATATCTCCTGCTGTCAGTTTCCCTATTTTTTATCTCTTGTAACGGACAGAATAACAACTCCCGTAACATAAGGGAAAGCGCAGCCGTGCAGCCACCTGTCTCAAAATCAGTAGCCAACAGCACCGTTCTGGGTGGAAATGTAGCCGCTGAGATAGACGATAACATACGGAGTATTTACCAAGATAAAACGGGCGTCTATTGGTTTGGCACGAATGCCGCAGGTGTATATCGTTATGACCCTAAACAGGCCATTGGAAAAAGACTGACTCAATTTACCGATAAACATGGATTAGCGAATAACCAAGTTCAATCTATTCAGGAAGATAACGCCGGAAACATTTGGTTTGGCACGGGTGGATTCGGAGTTAGCCGTTATGAGCCTAGACGGGAAGTTGGGCAGACTTTCACCACGTTTACAACTGAAAAAGGTGCGCAATTAAACACCAATTCAGCCGAAGAGTGGAAAAGCGAGCCAAACGATTTGTGGTTTTATGCAGGAGGAGGGGCGTATCGATACGATGGCAACAAGCTGACTTATTTGCCCTTTCCAAAGCCTGATTTTGATTCCAAGTATTCACCCAATCCGCCTGATCGCTTGAGCCGTTATGCCGTTTACAGTATTTTAAAAGATAAAAAAGGCTGTCTGTGGTTTGGGACACAAGCAACGGGTGTCTGTCGCTTCGACCCCAAACCGACAGCTGGAAAAATGTTTACGTGGTTTACGGAAAAAGGATTGGCGGGGCCAGCCGTTCTTGGCCTGTTTGAAGATAAAAACGGGAACATTTGGTTTGGCGACAATGGCGCAGGTTTATTTCGCTACGATGGACAAACCCTCACCAACTTTACCGAAGAAAAAGGGCTGGGCAACAAAGAATTTAGGGCATCGGGTAAGTCGAATCCAGGTACTTTGGCCCGTATTTATGCGATAAATGAAGATAATAAAGGTGTGCTTTGGATAGGAACGGTTGACGCAGGAGCTTGGCGATACGATGGTAACCGTTTAACGAATTATACCACCAAAGATGGACTTACAAGTAATGCTGTCAATACCATTTACAAAGACAAAAAAGGGGAGCTTTGGTTTGGTACAGACGCAGCGGGAGTGTGTAAATTCAATGGGTTCTCCTTCACCAAGTTTGTCGTTAGATAGTATTCTACATTGGGCGTAGCGTCTATTCCTGTGTTAGCGGTCATTGTAGGACGTCACTTAGGCATCGAACATACATTAGAAATAAAACAAAAAACATGCAAAAAATCATTTATGCGCTGATCTTACCGCTGGCTGTGGTAAGCGGACTGGTACTTGCTAATCGCGAAATCAAAAATGAAACTTCTAAAAAGTCAATCACAAAGCCTTCGAGCGGCTCTCCGTCGGGCGGCGCTCCGCTCTCTGCTGCTGAAAGGAAAGCTGCATTGAAAAAATGGGAGGCTAGCCCTGATGGTATAATGTACAAAAAATGGGAAGCGTCTCCCGAAGGTAAAAAAGTGTATGCCAGTGAAGCTAAAATAAGGAAACATATAAGTGCTTTTACCAATATGGAGGGAGTTGTAACCTCTCTTTCTCTTCCTCCAGGGTCAAGATTAGGTTTCGGAGTGATGGTCAGGATTAATGGTGACGATTATATTGTAAACTTTGAGCCAGAAAAGTCTCAACTTGAGCAATTGCATAGCCTGAAAGTTAACGACAAAATAATTATAAAAAGCCATAGCGTATCGCACGCGCCCAAGTATGCCTATCCAATAGTATCGGGCGACTATGTAGAACGAGATAGCAAAGTAATTTTTAAACGTGTCCCCCGAAAAGGCGGCTGCTGAGTAAATAATGATAAAACAGCACACCCTTACGCTACTTGCTA
>JBDHXS010000717.1:0-3329 GCA_039810845.1 Runella sp.
ATTTAACGGCGCTTTTGGCCAAAGAAAAAGGTTACAAAATCGACGAAGCAGGCTATGAAAAGGCATTGGCCGAACAAAAGAACCGCAGCCGCCAAGACGCTGCCAAAGAAGCCACCGACTGGGTAGAAGTAAGCGAAGGAAGCGATTTTGAGTTTTTGGGCTACGACGCCCTCGAAGCAACCGCTCAACTTATCAAATACCGCAAGGTAAAAACCAAAGCTGGCGAAGAATACCACATCGTACTCGACCGCACGCCTTTCTACGCCGAAATGGGGGGACAAGTGGGAGATACGGGTACGATAGAAGTGATGGGTGATGAGAGAAAAGTGATTAATATCGTTGATACCAAAAAAGAGAATGATTTATTCATTCATGTTTCGAGGGATAAGAATTTAGATGAACTACTCACCGCTCCTCACTCATCACTCATCGCTAAAGTGGACGCTCATCGTCGTCAGAATATCATGCGGAACCACACGGCAACGCACTTGATGTTGGCGGCTATGCGTCGGGTGTTGGGAACGCATATTGTTCAGAAAGGTTCGTACCAAAACGACGAAGTGACCCGCTTTGACTTTTCGCACTTTGCCAAAGTAACCGACGAAGAACTGGCGCAGATTGAAGCCATTGTCAACGGTAAAATCCGCGAAAACATTGCGCTCAAAACCCACGTCAACATCCCCATCGACGAGGCAATCAAAATGGGCGCAACGGCGACTTTTGGCGAAAAATACGGCGATTTTGTGCGCGTGGTAGAGTTTGACCCCAACTTTTCGGTCGAGCTTTGCGGGGGAACACACGTACCTGCTACGGGCGAAATCTCGCTCTTTAAGTTCATTTCCGAAGGGTCTGTTTCGGCAGGGGTACGGCGGGTAGAGGCCGTAACGGGCGAAAAAGCCTTTGAGTTATTGAACGACGAATTGCGCATTACCAATACCCTTCGCGATATGTTCAAGGGGCAAAAAGACGTTATCAAAGCCGTTGAAGGTCTTTTGGCCGAAAAAGCAGCTTTGCAAAAACGCATCGAAGCCCTCGAAAACGAGAAGTTAGCCCAAGTAAAAGACGCTTTGTTGACCCAAGTAACGCACACCAACGGCGTTGCCAGCCTCATTGCTCGCGTGGAAGTTCCAAACGCCGACGCCTTAAAATCGCTCGTTTACCAATTGAAAGAGCAATCACAAGCGCCTTTCTACATCGTTTTAGGAACGGTGTTGGGTGGCAAACCTCAGTTGGCCGTGATGCTTTCTGACGACTTAGTGGCACAAGGCAAACACGCAGGCAACATCGTCAAAGATCTTGCCAAGGAAGTAAAAGGTGGTGGCGGTGGTCAGCCTTTCTTTGCCACCGCAGGTGGTTCCGACGCCAGCGGCTTGGATGCGGCTTTGGCAAAAGCGAAAGGAATCGTGTAGCTATAAATACCTTAAATCAATTCATACACGCCCCTGTTATTATTCAAATGGATGATGGCAGGGGCGTTTTACCTATAAAATCTAACAAATAATACTTGCCAAATTTTATGAATCTCTCTCAAACTTCTTCATTTCATAGCTATTTGTTTAGAGAATTATTTAATGTGGCTTTTTAGGAAGCAGAGTTTATCGTAAATACTTTTAGAACATTCCGTAAATGGCTTCATCCGCAATACCCACAGAATAAGACTTATTGTACTCTTTTGTTGGCACATAAGTTAAAGCGATTTCTGGATGCTTTAAGAAGATTCGATAAATAGAAATAGAAGAAATTTTTGGTCCAAGAGAAGCCACAATAACATTATAATCGCTTTTCAATTTGGTTATCTCTTCATTTAGTACAGAAAACCCCAAATCTCCACTATAAAAGTCTATTTCAAACGTATTTACTTCCGTTCCTTTACATTGTTCTCTGTGTTGTTTCTCGATATTCCTTTTCTGATTATCAAATTGGCTACCTTTTTGAAGTCCAAGAACTGTTAATGCGGGTTCGTAGAATCTTACCAACTGATTTGTTCTGTCATAGTCATATCCCGTCAATATCATCAACGCAGTGTGGCGACCAAATTCAGCTATTCCTGAATGTTTGTATAGTAATCGTGGCCTATCAGGCTCTTTGCAAAGCCATTCACCATAGTTCAGTGGTTTGTGATAAATATAGTGAGTTTGCTTTGAGTTTTTTTGAAGAAAGAAAAGTAACCCCCAGATTGTTTCACGAGGCATCGTTGAAATATCAAGAATAACATTTTCTGTACTCATTAGTTTGTTAGCAACTAAACTTTCTAATTTTCGCCAACTGTAAGCAGGATTTTTGTATGATAATTTCAGTTTTTCTATTTTCACTTTTTTTTCATCACAAATAGCCTGTATCCTCGAAAGATTCTTTGACGAATATGATTCATATTCGTCAAAAATAATCAAATACAATGTAAAGCTATTAAACTCATTTAGGTTTTTTTGTAAGCCTTCGATAAAGCGTTCTTCCCATCCTAAAACGGCAATTATATTATCAATCATAGTCGTCAAAAAGTGTCGGTGGTTGGAGAAGTTGGGTGGCTTCTTTTAATCGTTTATTTTTCGATGCAGCAGCCCACAAATCAGTAGATTTGATACTTATTTCAGAGTGTTGTCCTATTGGATCTAAACCTCTATCAGGTAGTAACAACCTATTCGGTTCATAATAACTTGTATGTTTACCATCATCTTTACTACGTCCCGTACGCATATATAGCAATTGAGCTTTTTGAGCAATCAATAAAAGATGCTCTAATTTTCTCATAGCTTCGCTTTTATGTTCCGTAATAATGAATTTTATAGCTCTTGGTTCTGATAAATTACTCTGTAATCTATCTCTGAATAAAGTCATCAAATTATTAAACATATTCAAGATATAATTTTTATCATTCTCTGAGCAACCTTCTATATTTCGATGAAGATGTTCTATGCTCTCCCATTTTCGTTTACTAATTGATTTTATAGCCTCTGTCTGAATTGTTGGGCTAATCTCTTTGATGTTAGAATTGTTAATTTGCTGATTTGACAATACCATTTCAAACATTTCATGGCATGGTGCTAATAAGTTTCTGATTACTCCTGTAGAAAGCTGTACAATTATTTCAAGTCCCGAATAGGGGGGTAAATTCGCCTTTGAATGTCTTTGTCCAAAATAATACGCTCTATGGTACTTATACACGTAATCACTGACTTGTTTTTGTGATGCGCTTGGATTTTTCGTCAAATATTCTTTTCTAACAATTTCTTTTGCTTCTTCCAAGCCTTTAATCATACTTGGATTAGTAGGAAAAAAATGTTCTGCGGAAATATTTATGTTATATAAGCTCAGGCGTCTCTCTATAATAT
>JBDHXS010000718.1:0-3325 GCA_039810845.1 Runella sp.
CCACGGAAAAGGCACTGTTATCGTCAAAGGAAATTTTTGCGTGCCTTTGGCCCAGCCTTTTTTTAAGCCTACATCTTCTTTATCAAACTGAAACAACCAGTCTCCGTTGAGATTGAGCCAATTGGCACGCTGCCAATCGGGTCGAGGATGTTCGGGAAGAGGTATATTGTTCTGTGCAAAAAGCGTTTGCACCAATAAAAAAATACATAGAAAAGAGTGTAAATACGAACGCATAAGCATGATAGAATTGAGGAGGAAAAAATAACTTTTATTTAAAGCATTTTTTTAGGCTGAACTAATGCTTTCTCTACTTTTGTAGTAATTCATCTAAATCTCTAAAAATCATATGAAGAAGTTTATAAAGTGGACTGGCTTCACAGTCGTTGGCTTGATTTTCGTTTATTTTGTAGGCCCCCGTTCCGACAAAGCTATGTTTGATTCCTCACTCCCTTCAGTTAGCGCTGACGTTGTTCAGCTCGAAAAAAACATACAAACTTCTGAGTCCAAATTCAGTCTCAAACCTGATAACGAAGCGCGCATCATTTGGGCTGATACAGCCAAAAAACAGAAGACAAAGTATAGTATGGTTTATATTCATGGTTTTGGAGCGACCTGGGCCGAGGGGGATCCCATTCATAAACAATTGGCGAAAAAATACGGCTGTAATCTGTATTTAGCTCGCCTATATGATGCGGGTGTCAAAGACCCCGATGCGTTTAAAGACTTGACGCCTGAAAATTTTTTGGCAGGAGCCAAACATGCCCTCGCTGTAGGAAAAGCCCTCGGTGATAGTGTTATCGTGATTGGTTGTTCGGCAGGTGGACTTTTGAGTGCTTATTTGGCAGCTGAGCATCCCGACATCAAAGCGTTGATTTTGTATTCTCCTTGTTTTAAAGTCAATGGCTTGGAAATGGCTACAGGGCCTTGGGGAGAGCAACTATTAGCGCAAATTGGCGGTACGCACCGTGACATTACGCATTATGCTCTCGACCGCGCCAACTACTGGCTGACGCGCTACCATACCAATGGTGTCTTGACGCTCCAAAAAACCATGGATGCGATTGTACAACCTGAGGTTTTTGCCAAAATCAAAGTGCCTGTTTTGATGCTTTATTACTTCAAAGACGAAGAAAATCAGGATAAAGTAGTCTCGGTAGAAGCCATGCTGAAAGCTTTTGACGAATTGGGTACACCAGTATCTTTAAAAAGAAAAGTAGCCCTTCCCAATGCAGCCGATCATGTGATTGCATCGCATTTTACGTCTAAAGATTTGGAAGGAGTACTTCGAGAATCTGATAGCTTTTTGAGAGAGATTACCCATCTTTAGTCGTTTAGTTTTCTTCTATTAAGGTTTGTAAGATACCGACACACTGTTCTAACTCCTCGACTGTTGAAGAAGCAAATCCCAAACGAGTGACATTTAATAGAGATTGATGATGCTTTCCATTAGAGAAAAACAGTTCTTTTTTCAAAGCTTTTTCGGCCAATATTTCTAAGTCTATTCCTTTTTCAAACAACGTCCAAACGGCCATGCCTCCGTCAGGAATTTGAAAGTCAAGATAGTTGCCTAAGTGGGTTTTTAGTAATTCACAAAACACATCGCGTCGCTCGCGGTATTCTCGCAGCGACTTACGCAAATGCCGCTGAATAACCCCTGCTTGAAGTAGCTCTGCCATTGCATTTTCGAGCACCAAATCTCCCTGGCGATCAATGATACGCCTGAGTTGGGCCAAGTGCGCAATAACATTTTCTGAGCCTACCAAATACCCCACCCGAAAAGCAGGCGAAATGGCCTTCGTAAACGAGCCGCAATAGAGTACCATTCCTGCGCGATCGGCACTTGCCAAAGGAAGGAGTGGTTTACTCAAATAATGGAAATCGTAGTCGTAATCGTCTTCAAAAACGATAAACCCGTAGGTTTCGGCCAACTGCAAAAGCTTGATACGTCGGTCGGCCCGAAGCGTAACCGTAGTAGGGTAATGGTGATGCGACGTAATATACACCAAACGCAAAGGGTTTTTCTGACAAAACTGCTCCAGTTCGTCCACGTCCAAACCGTGTTCGTCCACCGAAATTTTTACCAACTTTGCTCCCCTTTCCAAGAAATTCATGTTGGCACTTCCCCAATTTAGCACCCCCACCGCCACATTATCGCCCGCTTGCACCAAACCAGCACACACCAAATCAAGCCCCATCATGGTGCCGCGCGTAATCAGCAGGTTATCGGAAGTAATTTTAAGTCCCCGCGTTTCGTTTAAATACGCCGCCAATTCTCGCCGAAGCCACAGTGCCCCCTGCGTGTGCCCATAGCCCAGTCGGACGTAGGGATTCCCGTGCAGAAGATTGCCTCGATACGCCCTGACCAAATCGGCTAACGGCGCCAAACGAGGGTCGGGAAAACCATCGTCTAAATGCAGTGCTTGGGCAGACGTCACCACTACTCGCTGTAAGTGTGAGCGTTCGGCAAACGAAAAACCTGCTTTTTTTTGGGGATTTTGGGGAACAGTTTCGGTTTCAATCAACCTTTGGGGCTGTATTTCGGGCAAATTTTCGGCTACGTACGTCCCACTTCCCGTGCGGCTTTCGAGCCAGCCTTGCGTCAGCAATTCGTCGTAGGCTTGCACTACGGTTTTGCGGTGAACATTTAACAAAACAGCCAACTGCCTCGTACCCAACAGTTTTTGCCCCGCAACCAGCTTACCATCCCGAATCAAACCCATCAGTTGATTTGCCAATTGGAGGTAAGCAGGTTGCTTGGCCGCTTTGTCAACGAAAAGAAGTAGTTGGTAGGCTGTCACGCTTATAGGTTGCCGTTTGGGTAATTATTAGTTCCCCTATTGGGGTAAGGGGGCCGTCTAATCCCGATAATTCAAGGCAGGTTTACGGTCACCTACCAAAGCTTTGTACTTGAAATCTACCCCACGACGTTTTTCAAACTCAGCTTTGGCATCCGCAATCACCTTTTCGTTTTGAAACAAATCTATGGCCGTTATCGCCAGTGTTTTGGCAGCTACCATCATGCCTTTGCGCCCGATACTCATTCCTCCAGCAGCCACGGCTTGCCAACTATGCGCGGGGGTACCAGGCACCCAAGTAGCGGTGGTTAAACCAACGGTCGGGACAGCCCAACTCACATCCCCGACATCGGTAGACGCACTGGTGAGTAAGCTACCTCCGAGTGATTGTATTGCCTCTGAGGAAGCAATCTCTCGGATTCCCATTCCTTCCGCTCCTTTTATCTCGCGGTCTCGCTCTCGGCCTGGTGCTACAGGCACACCCCTCTGATCCACTCGGCCGCTTGGCACTCTCACCTCATCTTCACATG
>JBDHXS010000719.1:0-3318 GCA_039810845.1 Runella sp.
GCGGGGGCCAAAAATTTTCAGGATTCACTGATTGTTTCGTCACGCAATCAGTATGCTGATATTTTAAGCATTCTGACCGAAAAAGGATGCGCTACTGAACTTTCCGACCGCCGTCGCTACGCCCAAGAAGCCTTTGCTACCACTAGCCACTACGACACCGCTATCAATCAGTGGTTTTTAGGGCTGTCAAACACTGATAACAACCCGAAACTTGACACCTTAAACTGTAAACAACAGGTTCTTCGTTACGGCGAAAATCCGCATCAGGCAGCTACCTTCTACGGTGATTTGGAGGCTATGTTTGACAAACTGCACGGGAAAGAACTCTCTTACAACAACTTAGTGGACGTAGATGCCTGCGTGGCTTTAATTGATGAATTCGGAACGAAACCTACCTTCTCCATCATTAAACACACCAATGCCTGCGGGGTAGCCTCAGCAACCACTGCCAAAGAAGCCTACTTAACTGCTTTAGCTTGCGATCCGGTTTCTGCTTTCGGAGGGGTTGTGATTACCAATACGACGGTTGATTTGGAAACGGCGGAAGAATTGAACAAACTGTTCATGGAAATTCTGATTGCACCCGCCTACGAACCAGCAGCATTGGCACTGTTGCAATCAAAGAAAAACCGTATTTTACTCCAACGCAAAAACATTGAACTGCCCACTAAGATGTTTAAAACTATCCTGAATGGGGTTTTGGAGCAGGATAAAGACATGGTAGTAGAAAGCGGCGACCAATTCAAAACTGTGACGACCAAAGCCCCAACCGAATCGGAGGTAAAAGCGCTGGAGTTTGCTCTGAAAGTATGTAAACACACGAAATCCAACACCATTGTTTTTGCCAACGAAAACCAACTCATCGCCAGTGGAACGGGTCAAACTTCGCGCGTAGATGCACTTCGTCAAGCCATTGACAAGGCCAAAGCTTTTGGTTTTGATTTGCAGGGCGCAGCGATGGCCTCGGATGCATTCTTTCCTTTTGCCGATTGTGTGGAGATTGCTCATCAGGCGGGAGTGACAGCAGTGGTTCAGCCTGGTGGCTCCATTCGTGATCAAGACTCCATCAATTATTGCAATGAACACGGCATGGCTATGGTTACGACTGGCGTGCGACACTTTAAACATTAGAAAATTATTTACCATACCGATAAAAAAGCCGCGAAATGCGGCTTTTTTTATGTCAATTCTTAAAAAGAAAAACCTCGTCAATCCCCTTTTTCAAGGGAATTTCACTCCAAATCAACCCTTTCCCCTATCCTCTTCACAGACCTATTTTAGCTGGGTCTATGGATTATTTAGCTAATCTTTCAGTGCTTTACGGGTTTTCTATCTACTATTTTTTGAGAAAAAAGAATTATAACCTGCTTTTTCTCCTCCATTTTGCGGGACATCAAAATCACCATTTTAGGGTGATTTACAACCATTTAACTTTTCAGAACTTTACAAACCTCCCTATTTATGAGGGGAGTCCACCTGCTTGAGTACTAAAAAAATCAACAAACAATTTATTAATCAATGAAACTAAAACAAGCCACTCACTTCACATGAAACCATTTTTATCTACACTTATCATTTTATTAACATTACTCCAAAGCCAAGCACAGGAGCGAACTATCAGGGGTGTTGTTACGGATGAAAAAGGGATAGTGTTGCCTGGCGTTTCCATCGTAATCAAAGGCACTACCCGCGGCACCAATACTGATGCCGAAGGCAAGTTCAACATTTCCGTGAATCAGGGAGCAAAACTCCAACTCAGTTTTGTGGGGTATGCATCGCAGGAAATTGATGTAGCTAACCGATCCACCATCAGTGTTCGTTTGCAACCAGACGTCTCCCAACTTGGGGAAGTCATTGTGGTAGGATACGGCACACAGCGCAAGCGGGAAGTAGCGGGCGCACAAGTAGGTGTAAAAGGGGAGCAAATTCAAAACATGCCCATTCCCAGCTTTGATCGAATGCTGCAAGGCCGGGCTGCCGGGGTGCAGATCAATTCCAGCAATGGTATTCCAGGCGGAGCAACTCAAGTACGCATACGGGGCGTAGGGTCAATCAGCGCAGGAAATAATCCTTTGTATATTATTGATGGCGTCCAAATTGCCCCAGGCGACCGCTCACGCGGCATTACCTCCTCTAACCCTTTGAATGGAGTCAATCCCAATGATATTGAATCCATTGAAGTACTCAAAGATGCTGCAGCTTCTTCCATTTACGGGGCTCAAGCGGCCAATGGCGTAATTATTATTACCACAAAAAAAGGGAAAGCTGGTAAACCACAGTTTGAATTGAATGCCTACATTGGACAAACCCAAAATCTCAATGATTTTGAACTGCTCAACGGCCCTGAGTGGGTTCGTTTACGACGAGAGGCTGCCTTTAACGCAGGGGGAGAAGCAGCTGCTCTTGTAGCTGATCAAAATTACGGCACTGCCGAAACTGCCCCTTCTTATGATTGGCAACAGTTAGTACTGCGCAAAGGCGCTATTCAAAACATTGAATTCTCGGCACGAGGCGGTACAGAAGCTGCTACTTATTTTATTGGCGCTTCTTTCAACAATACCGTTGGCCATTTTATCGGAACAGATTTCATGCGGGGTTCATTTAGAATAAATATGGACAATAAACTTTCCAACAAATTCTCGCTGGAAACACGTACCAACTTCAGCGTAGTAGGGCAGAATTCTTCTTTCGTTCCCGCCCTCAATACCAACAATATTCCTGTTTTGGCTATTGGACGTTTGCCTATCGATAATCCCTACAATGAAGATGGTTCTTACAATACAAGCCTGCGAGGAGCGTTGGGGCCTATTGCCCACCCCAGAGCAATCATAGAATATAATACAAATTTGGGAACGACCATGCAAGGAATCGGAAACTTTGCCTTGAACTATGACATCTTACCAGGCTTGCGCTTTAGATCATCCTATGGGCTTGAATTTACAGAAATAGCCGAGGAAAGTTTTTCCGACCCCCGTACACCAGCTGGGTCGGCTGGGTCAGTCACGGATTTTCTCAATACCCGGGTAGTAAACTGGCAAACAGACCAAACGCTGAATCTTAACAAAACATTTAAGCAAAAACACAATTTACAGGCACTGGCAGGGTTCAACTACCGCAGCGAAGCCCTTAACAGTATTACGTTACGGGGCAACAACGCCGCTACCCCAGCGTTCAAACGCACCTTGGCTGGCACCACCGCCGTCACAATGACAACTGCTTATACAGCTTGGCGTTTGGCAAGTATCTTCGGGCGGTTACAGTACAATTATGATGAAAAATACATTGCTTCTCTTACCCTCCGTCGCGATGGTGTATCTC
>JBDHXS010000720.1:0-3306 GCA_039810845.1 Runella sp.
AGCCACAGTTGCCGCCTGGGAAATCGAACATGGGTTCGAGGTGGAATGCGACTGCACCGCGCCCATCGCCTTGATAATATCTTTCGGACCTGCCGCATACCCAATCCGCCAGCCTGTCATGGCGTAGCCTTTGGCGACTCCATTAACGGTAATGACGCGGTCGTGAATTTCGGGAATAGAGCCGATGCTAAAGTGCCCTTGTGGTGTAAAATTGATGTATTCGTAAATTTCATCGGCCAATACAAAAATGTGTTCGTATTTTTCTACCACTTTAGCCAAAGCACGAAGTTCAGTTTCGCTATACACCGAGCCTGTGGGATTGTTGGGCGAAGCAAACATGATTACCCGAGTACGCCCTGTAATTGCATCTTCCAATTGCTCAGGCGTTACCTTGAAATCATTTTCAAAGCTTCCTTCTACAATCACCGACTTTCCTTCGGCCAGTTTGACCATTTCAGAATAGCTTACCCAGTAAGGCGACAAAATAATCACTTCTTCTCCTGGATTTACCAATACCTGAATGACGTTAGCCAATGAATGTTTCGCCCCCGTTGAGACCACAATATTCTCAGGCTTCCAATTTATATTGTTATCGTTCTTAAACTTATCGGAAATCGCTTTACGCAAATCAGCGTAACCTGCCACAGGTGAATAACCATGATATCCTTCATCAATGGCTTGCTTGGCAGCTTCGCAAATGTGCTTAGGTGTCTTGAAGTCGGGTTCGCCGACACTCAAGCTAATTACTTTATGGCCTTGTGCGGCCAGTTCGCGCGCTTTTTTTGTCATCCCCAAAGTAGAGGATTCTTCCAGTGCGTTAATGCGGTCGGCCAATAAACTGGCCGTTTCGACAACAGCAGACATGAGTTAATTTTGTTTGATTAACTAATAAAATTTCAATTATTAGGCCACAAAATTACAATTCAATACAAGAGTTTCCTACTTTTATTTCAATTTTATCAAATCAAGCTCATGTCTGTTGCGTATTTGCAAACACCTCTTGGTACTGCTTACATAGAAGGAGATACTGATGGTCTCAAAATTGTCAGTATCAGCAATGATGCTATTCCTTCTGACTTTGGTTCGATTCCTGATGATTTAGTCATCAGTGTCCAACAATTGGCTGATTATTTTTCAGGAAAACGTACCATATTTGATTTGAAACTTAATCCCCAAGGGACCGATTTCCAAAAGCGAGTATGGGCTGAATTGCTCAACGTCCCTTTTGGTCGTACTATGTCCTATTTAGACCTTTCTCGCCGCTTGGGCGACGAAAAAGCCATTCGCGCCGTAGCAGCTGCTAATGGAAAAAATCCAATTTGGCTTATCATCCCCTGTCACCGTATCATTGGTTCGGATGGGAGTCTTACGGGATACGCAGGTGGCCTTTGGCGAAAAAAGTGGCTGATTGAGTTTGAAAAAGGAGGATTGCAGGGAAATTTGTTTTAAAAAATGCAAAAACGGTGGATAATGAACCACGTCATTAACCACCGTTTGCTTTGTTTTCTAAGACTGTTATCGCCAAAACTAAGAACCTGTACCTGGCATGACAACAGTATCAACTACGTGAATCACACCATTGCTTTGATACACATCTTTGATAGTTACCATTGCCATACCGCCTTTTTCGTCAGTTAACATCAATTTTTTACCCTTCATCGTGGCTTTCAATGTACCACCTTGTACAGTCTTGAAAGTAGCTGTCCCATTACCAGCTTTGATGGCCGCTGCAATAGCCTTTGAATCCATTTTACCTGCTACTACGTGGTAAGTCAAAATCGTAGTGAGTGTTTTCTTGTTTTCAGGTTTTACCAATGTTTCAACCGTCCCAGCAGGCAATTTCCCAAATGCGGCATCAGTTGGAGCAAAAACGGTAAACGGCCCTGCGCTTTGCAAAGTTTCTACCAAACCCGCAGCTTTAACAGCGGCTACTAAGGTTGTATGGTCTTTAGAATTAACCGCATTTTCAATAATGTTTTTAGAAGGATACATGGGTGCACCACCTACTTCTACAGTTTTTTCCTGAGCAAAAGAAGCGTTGAAGATAAACGCGGACACGAGCAACATTACGACTTTTTTCATAATTGTTTGTAATTTGTTTTTGGTTGTTATGTTAAATTTTGAATTACAAACAGACTTACGGAGCTAACACTTCAATTAGATTTAAAAAGGTATTATTTTTTCTAAATTATATTCACCTACTACTAACAATTCTTTGATAATAAGATATTTACAAAGAATAAATTTATTTTTTATTCTCAGCACAAAATAATATTCGTTCTATTTTTAGAAACCCTGATACCCTTTAATCAGGGCTAATTACTTTGTGAAACAAACCTCTATGCAAATCTGGGATTTGCCTGTACCTTGTTGCTGGATTGGATTTTGTGGGAAAGAATAGCTATTAAAAAACAGAAAAAACCTGCCGAGTGGCAGGTTTTTTTGTCGGGATGGCAAGATTCGAACTTGCGACCTCCTGGTCCCAAACCAGGCGCGATGACCGGACTACGCTACATCCCGATGCTTGCCAATGCAAGTCTGCGGAGGGAGAGGGATTCGAACCCTCGGTACCCTTGCGAGTACGGCAGTTTAGCAAACTGCTGGTTTCAGCCACTCACCCATCTCTCCGGGAGGCTGACAATTTACGAGCGATTATTAAGTCGTTTCGTTTATTGAGCCGCAAATATAGGGATTCAATGCAGTTTTAAACAAATATTTTGCTAAAAATCTTCTATTTTTATACCATTACTAAAAAGGTTTCGGACAGAATCCCCTCAATATCAGGCGTAGAGCGGTATAGTTGCTCATAAGAATTTATAACAAAATAATGGTCTTGATAGTGGTCAATGTGGTAAGATGTGTTTAATAACGTCCGGACATCGAAGGGAATCTTGGGAGTAGTCTCATTTAAACAATAAGCACTCTCTCCCGCCGACGATAGAATACCACCTCCGTAGATTTTGAGCTGAGCATCTTCCTGAATCAATCCAAACTCCACAGTAAACCAATACAGCCGCCCGATTTGGGTAATGGCTTCTGGCACATCCAACCACCGCAATGCCACGCGGCTCAAGTCGCCCATAAAATCACAAAAAGCTTGGTTGGTCAACAGAGGTACATGGCCAAAGGTATCGTGAAACATGTCAGGCTCTTCCAAATAATCAAGCTGGTCAGGTTTTCTTAGCCACGTAGAGGCAGGGAATTTACGATTAGAAAGAAGTTCAAAAAATTCTTTCTGAGGAATAAGCCCTGGCACTACTTCTACTTCCCAGCCCGTCAAAGCGCGAAGACGTGGGTTGGTTTCTG
>JBDHXS010000721.1:0-3290 GCA_039810845.1 Runella sp.
TTATTGAGCCAAATCCCCTTTGGCACAGCAGTCGCTTTTAAGTATTTATCGCCCGTCTTTACCACTATTTTGGCCGTAGTGATCATAAAAGAACAACTCAAGCCCATCCAATGGGTTAATCTTTTGTTGGCCTTTTCCGGTATTTTAATGCTCAAAGGCTTCGACCCCCGCATTAGCTTTCTCGACGTCGGTATTGGCCTCCTTTCGGCTTTTTTTGGAGGGCTGTTGTTTATCATTATTCGTAAAATCGGCGACGACGACCACCACTTGGTTATTTTACACTATTTCATGTTTATATCGGCTACCATCAGCGGTATCGTTTCTATTAATCATTGGGTAACGCCAACCCTATACGAAGGCCTGTTGATTGTGTTGATTGGCCTTGTGGGGTTTGTTGCTCAAAATTTTTTCACCATTGCCATTCAGCAAAAAGACCAACTTAGCCTTCTGTCCATTCTGCGATACACCGAAGCCATTTACGCGCTTATTCTTGGTTATTTGATTTTTGATGAAACCTATACTTTCCTCAGCTTTTTGGGCTTAATTCTGATTTTTTTGGGGTTAATTCTCACCATGATTTTTAAATCAAAAGAAAAAAATATTGAAGTGACCAACTAAGATTTCTAACAATTCCTAAACCCTTTTCCGCAATGAAAAAACGCTATCAAGTCGTCCTGATTTTCGTAATTTTTGCCATTATTACTTATCTCGACCGCAACTCTATCTCCTCCATTGGCGATGACATCACCAAAGAATTGGGGCTTTCAGACCAGCAGTGGGGAATGATTTTATCGGCTTTCTCGCTCGCTTATGGTGCCTTTGAAATTCCTACGGGGCTGATGGTGGACAAAATTGGTCCCAAGAAAACCCTCTTCCGAATCGTAATTTGGTGGTCTATTTTCACCATTCTTACAGGATTAGCCTCTGGTTTTTATTTCTTATTAATTGTTCGATTTTTGTTCGGTGCTGGCGAGGCGGGAGCATTCCCTACGGTATCAGTAGCGATTGCTCGGTGGTTTCCTGCCGTCGAAAGAGCACGTATTCAGTCGGTTGTGTGGATGGGGAGTCGTTTGGGTGGAGCCTTAGCACCCATCTTGTCTATCCAATTGGCCGAAGCATACGGTTGGCGCGGTGTATTTTATATTTTCGGCACTTTGGGTATCCTTTGGGCCATTGGTTGGTGGTTTTGGTTTAAAGACGAACCCCGCGACATGAAAGGCATTAGTACCGAAGAAGTAAAAGAAATTGAAGAAGGCCGAAGCCTAAAAAACGCCCATCACGGTTTTTTACCCTTGAAGGTCATTATCAAAAACGGCAATTTGTGGGCACTGATGGGGATGTATCACTGCCTACTCTACGGGGCTTATTTTTATATGTCTTGGATGCCCAAGTACCTCCAAAATGGCCGTGGGATTCCTAAGTCTGAGTTGGGCTGGATGGTTTCCCTCCCTTTTGTTTTGGGCATGGCAGGTTGTTTGATTGGGGGCTTCGCTTCCGATTATTACACAAAAAAACGCGGGCTTACTTTCGGCAGACGGTACGTCGGAATGGTTGGTTTGGTGATGGCAGGCGTGTGTATGATTGCAGGCTCTTTTACAGAAAACATCAGCATAGCTATCGTCCTTTTAGGATTAGGCTTGGCTTTCAAAGACTTCACCTTGCCCGTGGCTTGGTCGGCAGCTACGGATATTGGCGGTAAAAACGCAGGGGCAGTTTCAGGAACAATGGGATTGGCAGGGCAGTTGGGTTCGGCCATTATGGCTACTGCGTTTGGGTTTATTCTACACGCTACTGGCAGCTATGAACTACCCGTACGAATCATCGGGGTGATTGTGATCGTCGGCGGTTTATTGTGGTTCAAAATTGATGCCTCCAAGCCCATCACAGAATAAGCAAAATAACTACCAGTACTTTTATGACCAATATCATTACGAAATTAGCATAAAAGTACTGTTCTAATGATTCTTATCCTATGACATTGAATGAATTGAGTTGTACTTTTGGGGCGAACATTCAAAACCTCTGTTTAGCCAAAATAATCACCTTTTGTCATCAATCAACAACTTCATTTTATGAGCACTTCATTCAATCTACTCCAGTACGGAATCAAAAACAAAGAAACCATTCGAAATGCGTCGCCTGCAAAACTGTACCAATTGGCCATTTTATTTGAAAACGGTGCTGCGATATCCGACAAAGGAGCCCTCATTCTCGAATCAGGCGCAAAAACAGGTCGTAGTCCCAAAGACAAGCGTATTATCGAACGTCCCGAAAGCGTCAACGATATTTGGTGGGGAAGTGTCAATATAAAAATGGACGAACATACGTTTGACATCAACCGTCAGCGGGCTATTGATTACCTCAATACCCGTACCCGTATGTACGTGGTTGACGGTTTTGCGGGCTGGGACCCTAAATATCAAATCAAAGTGCGGGTGATTTGTACGCGCCCTTATCACGCGTTGTTTATGAACAATATGCTCATTCGGCCTACCGAAGAGCAATTAGCTACTTTTGGCGAACCCGATTACGTCATTTATAATGCGGGCGAATTTCCCGCCAATACGTTTACGACTCACATGAACTCCCGCACAAGCATTGACTTATGTTTTGAGCGTAAAGAGTTTGTCATTTTAGGAACAGAGTACGCAGGCGAAATGAAAAAGGGTGTGTTCACGATTATGAACTACATCATGCCTAAAATTGGCGTACTTTCAATGCATTGCTCTGCCAACGAAGGCCAAGAAGGCGATGTTTCTTTGTTTTTTGGGTTAAGTGGTACTGGAAAAACTACCCTCTCCGCCGACCCTCACCGTAAACTCATTGGCGACGACGAACACTGCTGGTCGTCGGATGGGGTGTTCAACATTGAAGGGGGCTGTTATGCCAAAGCCATCAACCTAAGTGCCGAAAAAGAACCCGAAATTTTCCAAGCCATCAAGTTTGGTACGGTACTCGAAAACGTGGTGTATAATCCTGTAAACCATGAGGTAGATTACGATGACATTTCTATCACCGAAAATACCCGTGCCTCGTATCCTATTGAGTTTATCCCTAATGCAAAAATCCCCTGCGTTGGCGGGCATCCCAAAAACATCATTTTCTTGACTTGTGACGCTTATGGTGTCTTGCCCCCCGTCTCAAAATTGACACCCTCGCAAGCTATGTATCACTTCATTAGTGGTTATACGGCGAAAGTAGCGGGTACAGAAATGGGTGTTACGGAGCCAAGTGCTACTTTTTCGGCTTGTTTTGGGGCAGCTTTTATGGTATGGCACCCCAGCAAATAC
>JBDHXS010000722.1:0-3279 GCA_039810845.1 Runella sp.
CGACGAAAAAATTGAATACTTAGGCATAGATTTGGCATGGAATCCCCATGCTGACATTATCGTAGGCGCTGATAGCGTAATTCAATATCCTGACAGCCAAATAGATGTGGTGCTTTCGACACAAGTACTCGAACACGTGGAAGACCCCGAAGGCTACCTGCGCGAAGCGCAGCGTATTCTCAAACCCAACGGAACGCTTCTGCTCACTACACATGGTTATTGGATGTATCACCCCGACCCGACGGACTATTGGCGGTGGACTTCGACGGGATTGCGAAAAATCGTAGAACGGAATGGGTTTGAAGTTGTGGCCTTTCGAGGTATTATTGGTCGGTCGGCTATGGGGCTACAGTTGTTTCAAGATGGAATGCTGTTTAAAATTCCCTCTTTTTTACGCCCTGTTTTAACCATTCCCATGCAAGCATTGATTGCTCTTTTTGATAAAATCAGTTCACAACAAGCCACTGACACCGACGGTTGTACGTATTTGGTAGTGGCAAAGGCGAAGAAATAAACGGTATGAAATTGTGTATAGCTTATCCAAATCGAAACAATTATTCCGAAACGTTCATACATAATCATTTGTCGTATTTAAAGCCTGAAATGACATTGTCAGGCGGGTGGCGGCCTTATTTGACAAAAGAAAATGAAAGTATTATTACGCTTCCAGTGGGTGAGTTGCTAAGGGTTGGTGTTAAGCGTGTTTTTTCGGGCTTGTATCCACTTTTTTATACCTACTTTCTAACTAAGTATTTACAAAAAGAAAAGCCAGATATTTTATTAGCTGAATACGGTATTACTGGGGTGGGCGTCATGGAAGCTTGTCACAAGACAAACACGCCTTTAGTGGTTCACTTTCATGGTTTTGATGCTTCTCACCGCCCTACTATTGAGCAATACCGAAAAGAATATAAACGTCTTTTTGAAATAGCCTCTAAAATTGTGGTCGTATCCAACGACATGGCGGAACAATTAATAACCTTGGGTGCTCCTGAATCTAAGATTATCAATAATCCTTATGGAGTTGAAACTGAAAAGTTTTATGGCGGAACTCCTCAGAATTCGGAAAAATTAGTTTTAGCTGTTGGGCGTTTTGCAGGAAAGAAAGCGCCGCACTTAACCATAAAAGCATTTGATAAAGTCCTTGAAAAACATCCTGATGCAAAGCTGGTAATGATTGGCGGTGGTGAGCTGTTGACGGCTTCCCAAAAATTAGTAGAGGAGTTGCAATTAAAACATGCAGTGGCTATATTAGGGGTTAAAACACCCGATGAAATCGCCGAATGGCATCGTCAAGCAAGAGTCTTCGTCCAACATTCTATCACTAATCCCGACAATGGAGACTCAGAAGGGACACCCAACACGATTTTGGAGGCTTCGGCGGCAGGGTTGCCGATTGTAAGTACTCGCCATGCTGGTATCAAAGAGGCTGTTGATCATGAAGTTACTGGTTTTTTAGTGGAAGAAGGAGATTACCTGAAAATGGCTGATTATATTTCCCTTCTATTAGATGATTCAGTGTTGGCTCAAAAGATGGGACAGCAAGCAAGCTTTAAGATGAAAAAGGAATATGAAATGAAGTTCAGAATAAATAAACTAAACCAGATACTTCAATGTGGCGCAAGGTAATTTTAGTGATTCTATGTTGTTCTGCTAAGCAGATAATTGCTCAGAACATACATCAAGGCATTGTAGCTTGTTATTCATTTGACGGCAATGCAAAAGATGCTATAGGAAATAACGATGGAGTAGTAAATGGAGCAACGCTTACAGATGATAGATTTGGAAAGCCTAATAGTGCGTATAGTTTTAATGGAATAGATAACTACATAGAAATCAGTGGTAATAATTTCAAAAACACTAACTATACTTTTTCTTTTTGGGCTTATCCGACAAAAAATCCAGCTACAAATCAATACCATTATGCACTTTCTATTGGTGGGGGGGGAGGCGACCAATCTATAGATATTAGTAATGGAGCTTTCAATGCAATAGGTTGGACAATCGGTACTTATTTGGTAAATCCTACTCCTTTAACGACTTTTTGTGCAGTAGGTACCTTGCCTCAATTAAACAGATGGTATCATGTAGTTGCTACAAGAGATAACCAAAAAATTAGATTGTATGTTGATGGTACGTTTATCTGTGAATCTTCCACGCAAGGGCTTCTACCAGATTATGGAACAAATACAATAATGACGATTGGAAGAAGGGCTCAAGGTGGGCAGTTTTTAGCCGCAAAAATTGATGATGTTGTGATATACAATCGTGTTTTATCCGAGGCAGAGGTTGGGGTTCTTTATAACCAGCCTCCTTGTGGAGTACAACCTCCGAGTTTGGCCCAAGCCACCACTACCGAGCCAGGTTATATTTATATGGAAGGAAATAGTTCCACGGCTATTCGTACGCCGACCATTGATAAAAGAACATTTCTGCAGCTTAGGAATAATGCTTTAGACCCTTCATCATTGGTTGGGATTAGCCTTTCTGCTGGAAGTAATACCAACCCTACGGTTTTGGAACATGTTTCTCGCGAGTATAATTATCCATCAATTCCAAGTCCATTTGCAGGGTTTGGGCAGTTGTATTCAAGAGACAATGGCCTGATTTTGAGAACAGGAAGTCCTTCAAGCCCCAACGGTGTTATTAAGTTTATGACTGGAAATTTAGACCCTGGTAATTTTTCGTTGGAGCGAATGCGCATAGACGCAAATGGTAATCTGGGGATTGGTACTCAAAACCCAAAATCAAAATTACAAATAACGAGTGGCGATGTATATGTAGAAAATCCAGACAGAGGAATTATCCTTAAATCTCCCAATGGTACTTGCTGGAGAGTGACTATTGACGATTTAGGAAATTTTGTACGCACCAACATTGCCTGTCCATAAATCTCAATGGCCATCTGTTTTTAGAAAACAATCAACTGGAGTAATTTATAAAATGACTGTTATTTCCCCTCTCACAGGTAGTACCAATGTAGTACTCAAAAGTCAACTTTCAACGCAACAGATTATTAATCAGTACCATCAAGAATTTGGCATTGATGTAAGTAATTATTTCAGCAACTTAAAAACGGTGGATATTTACCAATGCCAAGACTCTTCACTGCGTTTTTATTATCCTTTTTCATTGGCAGGCGATGGACAATTTTACGCAGATTTAGCCCATGTTTACAAAGGCTATTATTCGGTTTGGAAATGGGAACATGAGAAAGTGTTTCAGTATATCAAAACGGGGCATAGAGTGTTAGAAATTGGCTGTGGAAGAGGTTATTTT
>JBDHXS010000723.1:0-3249 GCA_039810845.1 Runella sp.
AGACTTTGGTTAGGAATAATGGCGTTCTCAACTTGAAAGTTGTTACCGACAATAACCTCATTTCAATGGATAAATTATACTTTTTGAGGCAGTCTATATAACCATGAAAACGTTGGTCGGTGATGGATAAACCCTGGGGCCCTTTTAAGTGGGCAATCCGCTGACAACCCATTTTGATTAAATGTTCGGTTGCGGCAAAAGCCCCATAATAATCGTCTATCGTGACGCGGCAAGCTTCAAAACCTTCGTAGTCTCGGTCAATAAAAATCAGCGGGACCTTTCGCTGGATAATACTTTCGAGGTGTTCATAATGGCCTGAGTCGTAGGTTTCTTGCGATATAGACAAGAAAATCCCTTCTACCCGATTGGCCAGTAATTTTTCAACGTATTCTTTTTCAAGAAGATAGCTCTCATTGCTTACGCAAATATTCATCAAGTAGCCTTGCGGCTGTAAGGTTGCTTGCAGTCCTTCAATAATGGCTGTTTCGTGTTGATGATTGAGTGAAGGAACAATGACCCCCAGCGTTCCAGTACGTTTGTTAAGTAAGCTTAATGATACTGAATTCCGCTGATACCCTACTTTTTGTGCGTATTCTTGGAGATTTTTACGCGTATCTTCATTGATGAGGGGATGGTTGTTTAACGCCCTTGAGACAGTGGAAGGAGAACATTTGAACTTACGCGCAATGTCTTTAATCGTAACGGGTCGGTCAGAAGCCATAGCTAGTTTGCAGTTTACAGTTTACAGTTGGCAGAAAAAAATAATTACTGCTTACTGTTAACTGCAAACTGCCGACTAAATCTAAAATTTCAAAGTAGAAGGTAAATATTTTGCTGCTAAGTCCTCGTAGTAAGGTCTCAGTTCGTTCCAATTGGGAACTTTAGGCGATTTTGTATATAAATCATAAGGGTTGAAAAGATTCACCCATTTGAAATACTCGTGGTCGTGTGCATCCATGAGGTGGTTGTAAGCGTGTTCACGGTGCTGGGCATAGAAGGAGTGATAACGAATCATGTACAAAGCTGACTCAGGCAAATAGTTTTTGGTCATCTGGTACAAATATTCATCATGGCCCCATGACATGTGAACGTTGCGTAAGCCACAGTTGGGTTCATACACGCCATATTTAGTGTTGTAACGCTCGTCTTTGGCATCAGGATTAGCGCTAAAAAACTCAGGATAAACAATTTTGTCTGAATGCTGGCAACCTACTGGGAAAGTATCGCCTACAACCGCCCATTGAGGCTCGCCAAATAAGCAAAGTACTTTGCCCATATCGTGCAACAAACCTGTCAATACAAACCAATCGGGGTGACCATCGGCGCGGATAGCTTCGGAGGTTTGGAGTAAGTGTTGGAGCTGGTCAAGGGCAATATCAGGGTCAGAATCATCTACCAGTGTATTCAGGAATTCAAATGAGTCCCAAAGGGTCATTTCTTTTTTATCAAACTTGAGAAAGTCCTCCCGTTTTTCCATCACAAAATCATAGGTCTGATACTTGTGATTGAGGCGATAAAATTCTTTTACCGTATCACGAGCAGGGTCATCGTAATTACGAAATTCTTCTTTTGCTTTGGCTTGTGCGAGGCTATCAGGATCGGGATAACGTTGAAGAAGGTCATCCTCCCACTCATCCAAACTTGCTAAGGGAGCGATTTCGGCGTCTGTGTAGTGCATAGAGTTCATGATAATTATGATAGATAGAACTGGATTACGTTTTTATGATTGAGCAAATATACAGTATTAAATTTTTAAGAAATAAGTCTTAAAAAAGAAAAGATAAATGCAAACGTTTGAAAAAATTGGCAATCTGCGGGATTAGTGATTTATTTGGAGATTGGATTTCACGATAGCAATCTATCAACCACTACCTAAACTGACCTTTGAATACACATCTTCCTTTTTTTGTGGACGAAAACATCGCTAGAGCCCATATGCTTTCTTCGCGATTTTATATTGATTTGGCTTTTTTTGAGGCATCGAAAGATAAAATATTTGCCAAAATGTGGTAGTTGATAGCTCACAAAGATGACATTCGTTTGTCAGAGCAATTGTTGCCGCAGGTACTATTGCCAGGTTTTTTGGATGAACCCATTTTATTGACGCGTACCAAAGACCATCAATTGCGCTGCTTGTCTAATGTATGCACTCACCGAGGGAATATACTCATTGATCATCACTGTACGCAAAGCCAAATGCGTTGTCGTTACCATGGTAAACGGTTTAAATGGGATGGTACTTTTGTGGCCATGCCTGAATTTTCGGGTGTCGAAGATTTTCCTGCGGAACGGGATCATTTGCCCAAAGTACCTTTTGGCGACTGGCATGAAGAATTTCTATTTGCTGCCATTCAGCCTTCAGTTCCTTTGTCAGAATTTTTGAAGGGAATGACTACCAGACTTTCGTGACTTCCTTTTTCAGAATATCGGTTTGACGCCCACCGCTCAAAGGATTATTTGGTAAAAGCGCATTGGGCAATTGTACTGCGAAAATTACCTCGAAGGTTTTCGCATCCCCTTTGTACACCCGTCGCTCAATGCCGTGGTAGATTATGATACCTATACCACCAAAATTTATCGTTATTCTAATTTACAATTAGGTCTTGCCAAATCGGGCGAACAAACATTCGATTTACCGCCTTCTTCCCCGACTATGGTAAAGCAGCAGCGGCGTACTATTACTGGATATTTCCCAATCTGATGTTCAATTTTTATCCTTGGGGATTGTCGATGAATATCGTAAAGCCGATTAATCCGCAATTGACGAGGGGGTCGTTTTTGGCTTATGTTTATGATGAAAGTGGGATTGAAGGTTGGTATGAGATTGATAAAGTGGAGCGCGAAGACGAGGCCATTGTAGAAAATGTGCAACGTAGTATTCGTTCACGGTTTTACGACAGTGGGCGGTATTCGGCCAAAATGGAGAAAGGTACACATCATTTCTACCGCTTGATTGCAGAGTTTATGAATCAATGAGAGAGCATCTGCCTAAAAGTAAACCTATTCCCTTTTCATTTTTGCTTTCTCTAAATTTTCTTCTACCCTGAATTGTACAATTTTTGTTATAAGCTCCAACGGCATGGGTTTGTTGAGAGGAAACTGAGCCGAGCCTTTGGCTCTTTTATAGATGGATAGTTCTTTTTCAAATGGGGTCACTCCAGAGGGGGTTGGGTAGAAACCAATGTGATTTTTATAGGCACCAAAGTAAACCAAAGGGCCTTTCAATTTGTAGGCAGGCATTCCATAGCT
>JBDHXS010000724.1:0-3247 GCA_039810845.1 Runella sp.
CAAATTCTATCGGAATGTAAGGAGGTTTTGTCAATGTAACCGTAGCAGGCTGAAAAGGATTAAGTGAGAGATTGAGACTGCGATTACCACGCTCAGTGATGGCCTGTACCAGCAGGTTTGTTGTGTCACGTATATCAAGGTCATAGACCAAAAATTCACCTGTTTCGGAACTTTCTCCTGACAAAACAGCACGCGAGCTATCTTTCTGTGCTAACATGTAAGTGAGTTTTACTTTTCCTGGCTGCTTTTTGTTGAGACGCGTTACTTTTCCTGAAAACGAAATCCCTTGTTCTACAAAGTAAGGTGAACGTGCCAACGAATCCTTCAAGACCTCATTCCAATCAAAACGCCGCCATCCTTGCGTCATCATTAAAATGTCTAAACGCGAAGAAGCATTGGTATTCTTTTTGTCAAAATAATAAGAAGGCTGTTCTACTGTTCCTTTCAAATCCGAAGTCAGCAACAAATAAGAATGAATATTGGCTGCATAAGGCTCTTTTTCCAACACTTGCCCTGCATCAGTTACTGCAATTGAGAAATTACCGCTTATGGGCTTTCCTTCTGCATCTTTGGCTGTGAGTTCCAATTCGACTTTTTCTCGGGGTTTGTAGGTTGCCTTATCAGAAGTGATTTGTAAATCCAGCAGCGGAGTTCGGTTCACAAAAACTAATCGTTCGGCTGCTGGTTTTCCTTGCTCATCAAACAGCGTAATGTGAGAAATCCCGTCTCTTAAATTGACCCGGGGAATGTTAAAAAGTAAAGTTTTCTTTACCAAAGAAGCTTTAGCAGCATAAGCCACTTCCCCACGCGTGTGAGCAAACAAGGCCAGTTCACCTTTCGTACTTTCAGGCTTATTATGACGTACAATGACCCGAACGTTCTCTTTATTAGAAAGATTATCCACGGTCAACGTATATCCTTCTTTTAAAATTTTTGGCAGTGGATATTTTACAAATTGCCCATTCGGTTTTCGCACTTCAATGCGGTATTGTTGTCCAGTTTCGGGTTTAAAACTAAAAAAACCCATGCCCAAATGGTAAGAAGTAAAACCCGCAAGTGTATCATTGGCCTGATTAATAATTGCTCCTGTTACTTCCACGCCCTTTCCGAGTGCATTGACCGCTTTAAAAGCAATTCGTCCTTCAATATCCATGATTAAATCTCCTCCTTCAGGCATAAACTGCACATCAATGTCACCAGGATTAGGAGGAAGAGTCTTAGCAGGCATATCGGGGCGAAACACTCGTACATCGCGGAGAAAGAAAAAATCTTCAGAAAAATTACGCATCCAGTTCGTATAAGCACGCACCTGATACTCACCTGCTTGCAGTGAGTCGCCTAAAGCCAACTCACCTTGTCCTAAGCCGCCGTTTAGTTCTACTTTCTTCAACAAGAGAACTTTACCATTTTGTTTATCTACTAAATCCACATACAAAACTTTACTAACTGAATCGGCAGCGTGGTTAACACCATTGGTCAAGTAGGCTTTAAACCAAATGGTTTCTCCAACTGAATAGTAAGGTCGGTCTAAATGAAGATAGGCTTTTTCTTGGGGATAAGCGCGGTAGTAAGTTTCAAATTTAGCGACAATTTTGTCTAACCAGTTGTCTTCAGAACGAAAGGCAGTCAATCCTAAAATAAGGGTGGAGAAGGCAATAAAAAGGCTGTTACGGTACATGGCTATAGAAAAATTTATAAATAAAATGGTCAAGGAATTTATGGATATATCATTTGTCAGAGACTAAAGCTAACTATTCCCCCAATTTTTCAGTATATGTTTCATTAAAACTTCGTTTATTTTTACATAACTCTCTTGGGTCCAGCCTGCTACGTGGGGTGTTAGAATAACGCGGTCGGAAGCACAAAGGTAATCGAAAGCAGCTTGTTGCATAGGTGTAAGCGTTTTTAGTTTTTCATTTTCTAAGACATCCAAACAGGCTCCACGAATTTTTCCACTTTTTAATCCATGAACGACCGACTCCAAACAGACAATTTCGCCTCGTGCCATATTAAGTAAGAAAAAAGGGTTCGCCACTCGTTCAATAAAATCGTCATTTATCATCAAGCGTGTTTCTTGAGTAAGCGGAATATGGAGGCTAATTACCTCGGCCTTCTCTGCTATTTCTTCTAAAGTTGCTTCATGGGCATAGGCATTTCCATAGTTGACCAGATATTTATCGTATGCCAGTACTTTGCAGCCAAAACCGCTCAATCGCTGCGCCGTAGCACTGCCGTTGAAACCATAGCCAATCAACCCTACGGTCTTTCCCATCAATTCGATTCCTCGGTTGCCTTCGCGATCCCAAACACCCTTTCGTACTTCGCGGTCGGCTTTCACAATATTGGCAAACAGCCCCAACAACATTCCTACGGCATGTTCCGCCACGGCATCGCGATTGCCTTCGTTGGCCGCAAAAACCTTGATATTTCGTTTTTCAGCGGCAGCTATATCAATCAAATCCAACCCTGCTCCTGCTCGGGCAATAAAACGCAACTTAGTTGCTTTTTGCAAAATCTCTTCATCAATAGAAGTTTTACTACGAATAATCAAGCCCTCATAATCTGCAATGTGGGCAAGAATATCCGTTCGTTTGAAAGTAGGCTCGTAGCGATACCTAAAGCCCGCCTGTTTGAGCATTTCAAACATAGAAGGGTGCGTATCGTCCACAATCAAAATATTCATAAGCATGTCAGAGTTATTTACTGGCACAAAAATAGTGCGGTTTATTTGTAAATTGCAGCCCATTGGTAGTTTACAGTTAAAAACAAAAATCTACGTACAACTTTATCATGAGTGAATTAAATTCTGATAAACCGGTTATTGGCATTACAATAGGCGATTATAATGGTATTGGCCCCGAAGTGATTCTGAAAGTACTTCACAGCAATCAACTCAATCGTATTTGCACGCCCGTCATTTATGGTTCAATGCGTATTCTGAATCGCTATCGCAATCAATTGGAAATGAAAGACTGGAACTTGTTTGGTGCGCAAAAAATTGAACAGGCCAATCCTAAAATGACCAATGTAATCACTTGCTGGCAAGACCCACAAGAAGATATTCAACCTGGCAAAGTGACCCCAGAGGCGGGAAAAGGGGCTTTTGAAAGCCTGAAACGCGCCGTTGAAGACCTCAAAGGAGGCAAATTAGATGCCATCGTGACAGGGCCTATTAATAAAAATAACATTCAGAACGAGGAGTTTAAATTCCCTGGCCATACCGAATACTTGGCCGAAGCCTTCGATG
>JBDHXS010000725.1:0-3238 GCA_039810845.1 Runella sp.
GTGTACTGACATTGCCGGAAAGTTGTTTGTGAGTTCCGCCATATGAAAAAATACTTAGTACATCATCGGCATTCTCAGTTTCAAAGTATTCTACTGTCAGGCGAAAAACGTGCAAAGTATTTTCATCTCCTCCTCCGTCTATTCGTACCGTACCCCTTGCATTGGGGTCATAATTACCTGACTCTCCACGAGGGTCATACAGGTAAACGGACTCATTTCCATCTATGGAAAATGTCCTAAAGTCACTAAACGGAATAGTATAACTCAAAACTGTTGGAGAAGAAACGGGGGCTGTTACTTTTGGGCGTATTGATACCCCGCCTTCAATCTTTGCTTGTTCTGATGCCTTATCGGGCGTGAGTAAAATAGACTGTGCCAATGCCCCCAAAGGCAATAAAATAGTGACAATGAGAATGTTGATTGATTTTTTCATGAATGTAATTCAAAGTGATAACTCTCTTGGGGTAAGTTTAATTACAACCCAGTAGTGATTTTTATCTAAAATAACAGATTAAAAGATGGTAAAATTTGTATATTAATAGCCACTTATTAGAAGATATTGGGTGTTTTATGAATTTATTTCTTTTTCAGAAGTTCCTCTGAAATAATAGCCTATAATTACTCCTAAAATGCCCGTATAAACACCAGATGTTTTTGCAAAAAAATCAGCATAAGTATCTGCTTTGATGGGGTCTTCAGTCAAGATAGGGTATAATGCCAATACCGATGTAATGAGCATAAAAACACCTGTAATAAGTAGAGCAATAATTGAACGAACTTGTGTTGTTTTCATAATTGTAATGATTTAAATTAGAAGGTTTTTATTTTATTTTCAATTTTTTGAAAATCTGTTTTACCTGTATAGTTATAGGTGGAATTATGATAACATTTAAAGCCATTTCCAGCATCCATATAGATGCAATTACTATAATGCAATTTTAGGTAATTTTTAGGATCTAAAAAGTCGCGTTCAAACCAAATAAAAATCTTTTCCTGAATTACTTTTTCGATATTTTTTGTAAAAAGTAATCCCTCTTGGGTTTGGCTATTTTTAGTTTCAAAACCAGAACTCTTCAATAGATTTATGATTTTAACGGCTATTTCTTGGGGATTACCTGTCTTTATTTTTCGTAACTCCTTAGGCTTCTCAAACAGACAAGGAATATCTGGATACGTTACAATTCTGGGTATTGATTGCACAGGTTTAGTTTGCTCTTTTGGCCGAGAATCAGGTTGTGTAGGGAATTTTTGGGAGTAGCCAATATGAGTACCTAATAAACATAGACACATGATAGCCATTGAAGTTTGCATAACTACATAATTTTGTACTGCGAACTGATTAATGAGTTTCATGATTGTGAGTATTTAGAGATTTAATTTGTGATTGAATACCTATTTGTCATCACTTGATTGTGCTATTGTGAATCGAAAAAGTTTTTGAAAATATGCCCTTGCCCCCTCAAACGAGGGGGCGTCGGTAAGGACTTCAGGGTTCACTTTCTAACCTAAACTAAAAATCATTATTTCTTATCCCACCACACGCGTGTACTGAGTAGGTCGGGGCCTTGGCGTGCCACAGCGGCATCGTAGTTGGCTTTGTTTAAGGTTACTTCCGAAGTGGGGTATCCCCAACGGCGCGGCGGCTCGGTAAGGCCGTTGAACGTTTTGGTGGGAGCCTTCAAAATTGGAAAGCCAGTGCGCCGCCATTCGGCCCAAGCCTCGCCTCCCTGGAAGAAGAGCGCCACCCACTTCTGAGTACCAATTTGCTCCAAGGCTTTAGCATCAGAGTATTTAATCGCAGGTTGATTCAGATAATCTATAAGGTCTGTACTTAAATGTACCCCAAATTGTTCCATTGAAGCACGAATGCCCTGTTCGTATAAGTCTTTGGCATCGCCTGCTATCCAACCCAATTTTACGGCTTCTGCTTCTGAAAAAAGCAGTTGAGCATAGGTCATAATATTGATAGGAGAGTCTTGTTGACAAAGGGAACTCGCCATCATCGAAACATCCTGAGCACGCCACGTAGGAGGAAATACCCCATAGGGTACGCCATTGAATTTGCCTGCCAAATTAGGTTCAGCAATAGCGGGTAGGCGAGGGTCGTGGTTGGCAGAGAGCCAATTAACCAAAGTACTGCTTACGGCAAAATCGCGGCGATTTTCGGTAATATAATTGGTATAAATGGGGTGTGCATTGGTCGCTTCTTTGAGGTAGTAGTAGTGAACATTGTCATCGTTGGATTCAAGAACGCCCGCACTTATGGCAGCGGCAAACTCGGTTTTTCCTTTGGTAGGGTCTATTTTGGACAGCCGAAGGGCGGCAATAGCTCGGAGCGAATTGGCAAATTTTTTCCAGCCGTCAATGTGTCCTTCCAGCATGATGTCGCCGTGCATGGGTTCGCCACCGTCAAATTGTGCCACGGCCTCTTTGAGTTCTTTGAAGAGGTCGTTGTAAATAGCCTGTTGAGTATCGTATTTGGGCGAAAAACCCTCTTTGCCTTTGAGTGCATCCGAATAAGGTACATCGCCCCAATGGTCGGTAATCCATAAAAAACAATAGGCTTTCAGGATACGCGCTAAGGCAATTTGATTAGCATTGGAGCCGTTGCCTTCCATACTTCCCTTGGTGGCTGTATCTGTATTTAGATGGATGATGGTCTGTAGGTTGTTGAGTGTGCCATTATAGAGGGGGGAATAGACAAAAAAACCACCACTAAAGTCAAAATACAGGGTTTTATAACGTGATTCCTCAATGTAGGTCACATCTCCGAAATGTTGGGCATACAACCCTCCCATCATATCTGATGACATGTGCGCTATGTCGCGCATGGCGGCGGTCATCATGGCAGCGGTATTGGGGGCCGAAGGGCTATTAGGATTTATGTTGATGTCGCCAAAGTCACCTAACTCACAGGCAGACAGACTCCATATCAGGAGTATAATTGTTATACTATGTTTGAATGAAAGTTTCATGGTTATGAATGGTTAGCAGGCATTAAAAGCCCAATTGAAGATTGATTCCAAAAGAGCGGACGGGAGGCAGTTGTCCGTTTTCTTCCCAATAACTTTCTGCTTCTGAAATATCAATACCCCCTTTGATTTTGCTGTACAGTAGCAGTGGGTTGCGGGTAAATACCGAAATACTGGCTTTTGAAAAATACTTGCCGAGCATGCGTTTGGGAAAAGTATAACCCAAGGCTACTTCGCGAAGCTTGACGTAGGTTTGGTCAAACACC
>JBDHXS010000726.1:0-3233 GCA_039810845.1 Runella sp.
GTCCATAAAATAATGATAATGTCCTTAAAAAAAGGCACCAATTGATCGTCAAGTGGAGTGGGTGTTTCAGCAGCATGTTGTTTAAAAATAAGGGCTATAAACTTAATAACACGGATACCCAGCCAACCAATAGCTCCTGCCAGAAAGGTGAAAAATGTTTTTTCAATGACCATCAACCACCCAAATTGCTCTGCTGATGCCCATTCCCAGTCGGTTGGAACAGTCAGTTGGCGAAATGCTAAAAAGATAGTTATCAAGGTAATAAGCACCTCAAAAGGGCGGCGGGCAAGGCGGATGAACTCCGCTAAGGGAATAGTCCCCACTTCTTTTTTGATAAAACGATAGATAGCCCGGCTAATCGTAAAGGAAAGCCCTCTTCTGATTAAAAAACCTAATCCCAAAATCCCTGCAAATCTTAGCAGGTCTCTCACTTGATTGTCTAATAGGGTATATTTAAGCCACGCTGACAGATTTTCCATTCCGACTGTTTTTTGGGAATTGCCCTAAGTAATCGTTTATATCGTTGTGCCACCATCTACGGTATAAATCCCCCCCGTACAGTAACCCGAAGCATCGGAAGCCAAATACAGCACCAACGAAGCCACCTCTTCTACTGTCCCCATTCGGGCAATGGGCAGCCGCTTGGTAAAATGAGCTAAAGTTTTCTCGTCTTTCCACAGAGCTTGACTAAACTTTGTTTTGATTAGGCCAGGTGCTACGGCATTGACCCGAATACCATCTTCGCCCCATTCTTTAGCAAATACTTTGGTCAACATATTAATGGCAGATTTACTAACACTGTAAATCCCCAATCCAGGATCGGGGGTCTTGCCTGCAATACTACTGATATTGATGATACTCCCCCCGCCGCGCATTTTCATGATGGGGTGTACCATTTTACAAAGTTGAAAAGGAGCTTTGACATTGATATCCATGATTTTATCATAGGCACTGTCGGGGCAATCTACCGTGGGGCCATAGTAAGGATTGGCGGCGGCATTATTGACCAAAATGTCAATTCCTCCATAAATTTCAAAGGTTTTATCAAAAAGGTGTTTAGTTTGAGCTTCATCACCCATGCGGGCTTCAATGGCTGTCACCTCACCTCCCGACTTGCGTATATCGTTGGCCAATTCGTCCAAATCGGCTTGTCGGCGACTACTAATGACTACTTTAGCTCCAAATTGGGCAAAATAACGCGCAATTTGCTCGCCAATTCCTTTGCTTGCGCCCGTGATGAGGGCTACTTTTCCCGTTAAATTGAAGAGTTGATTTTCGGACATGAGGTTTCAAGATTTGAATAATAGTTAGCAACATAGATATTATGCTGAACAAAAAAAAATGTGTTACTGTTCTACTCATACTAAGCTAGGTTAAACGATGAAAACCCTCTTTTTATTCCTATTTTTTTTAGTATGGGGACATAGTACGTGGGCACAAAAAGACAAGTTGTGGCGCGCGGACGTACGTCAGGAATTGGCAAATTATGACCAAATTGTTACCTTCCACGACAAAAAGCAACGCTTTGCTACGGTTAAAATCATTGACAAAGCAGGGGTCTTGCGCAATGAAGTTAATTTTAAGGATGAACTAAAGCACGGCTACGAGCAATTTTTCTATCCTGATGGAAGCCTTTATTGGAAATCAGACTACCGTGACAATGTGCAAAACGGGATTTTTATGGTGTATTACCCCGATGGCTCGCTCAAGCGCAAGGAAAAATACCGAAATGGCTACCGAAAAGAAGGCTATTGTTATGATTCTTTAGGCAATACCACTACCTATTTTCCTTTCAAAACGCAACCTGAGTTTGGTAACGGCCCCTATGCTTTACAACGCTATTTTAGGGATAAATGGCCTACCTCTCTAAAAGGGAATATGGCTGGTTGGACGTTCTTCGAAATGAATCTTATCATTGGTGCCGATAGCCTGGCCCGCGTCTCTTCATTGAAGGTAGAAGATTTTGAACACCGAAAAGCACTTGCTAACGCAGTACAAAACATGCCCAAATGGATTCCTGGTACTTTTGATGGGCAAGTTAGCGCAATGAACTATAATATTTCGCTTGTTTTAACTCCCGACGGGCTTTACTTGGCCGAACTCCTCAATACAAGAAGGGGTATTGCTCAGCCCAATGCTCCTAACACTACTAACCGACAATATACCCCACGATAGCCCCTACAAATCAGTCATTGATTTCAGAACATTATCCCATGTAGTGAGGGCAGGTAAATACTGCTGAAATAATTTACGGTTTTTCTCGTCTATCTTTTCAAAAAGAGCAGATAGATTAATAAAACCTTTTAAGGTATCAGACTCCTCAAATGAGTCCTTTAATGTTACTTCATAATAAAATTCAGTTTCTGAATTTTCCTTTCCCTTAATATAAGACTTATGTTTTAATTCAACAGATTGAATATCAGCCATCAAACCAGTAAATTGGATGGGCTTACCACGTCCACCTGAGTAAAGAATTAGTTTTTGTGCTTCTAAAATTCCAGTAGGAAATTCTTTAACCTTATTATTACCTTCTATAGCGTGGAAATGAAAGACAGTGCTTGATTTTGATTTTTTTACATTATCTGAACGACAGAAACCAAGTGCGACTTTGATTCCAGCATCAGAAATTTCCTGATGAATAAATGTAGAAAATTGTTCTTTAGTGATGAAACCAGCAATCTTTTGTCGGTAAAGCTCAGCTGTTTTTTCGTCCTCTATCTCTTGTTTTCTCTTTATACTTATCTCCAAAAACTCTATTTCTTGGTCAATCCCTAAAAAACGCCTATTGGCAAGATTAGCCGCAATTCCCGTTGTGCTACTTCCCGAAAAGGGGTCAAGGATCCATGCATTAGGCTTAGTGGAAGCTAAAATCAGTCGAGTTAATACTGACAATGGCTTTTGAGTTGGATGTTTCCCGCAGGATTTTTCCCAAGGTGCAATGGCTGGCAATTTCCAAACATCTTTCATCTGTTTATCGTCATTCAACTCTTTCATTAAATCATAATTGAAATAATGAGGTATTTTCTCATGCTTTCTTGCCCAAATAATTTGTTCGGATGAATGTGTAAAAAAACGACACGAAAAGTTTGGTGGGGGATTGGTTTTCTCCCAAGTGATAACATTTAGTATCTTAAAACCCAATTCTGTTAAAATTTGACCAACGGAAAAAATGTTGTGCATTGTGCCACTAATCCAAATAGTGGCATCATCTTTCATTTTTTCACGTACTAAGG
>JBDHXS010000727.1:0-3231 GCA_039810845.1 Runella sp.
GCTACTATGCTTCCGTTAACTCCGTCTTCTCCCCGAACTTGCTCCCACCATTTACCAAAACTTCTTTGAGCGGATTCCGCCCAAACCGAAACTGTAGCCTTTAATCCCAGCAAGGCATTTCGCAAGGTGATAAGAAGGGAACGTTGTCCCAGGTTATCATAGCTAACAACATATTGAATCCAATACGTTTCAAGCGTTTCGAGCACTTTACTGAGACTTGAAGTAATACCGCTTGAAGTGCCTTGTGCAAATTGCCCTCCTGCCGGAGTTGCATCAAAAGGAATCCAAACTTTTTCTTTTGGGAAATAAACTTCAACCCAGGAATGTGCATCTTTTTGTTTAACCACAAAAACATCTGCCGTATCGTTATATTCACCTGATTGAAATCCATTTACAACGCGGGTGGCAATACCTTGAGTTCTCAACATAATAGCCAAAGCTGAGGCAAAATATTCACAATGTCCCTCACGCACATTGAATATAAAATCTGCCAATGGATCTTTTCCCCCAGCTTTCATTTCCAATGAATATCCGTAGTTATTTTTTAAATAATTCTCTACGGCTTTTGCCTGCTCAAATTTCCCTTTTGCCCCCGCTTTTTGGATAATTTCTCCCGTTAATTGCTTAATTCTTTCATCCAAATTTTCCGGTAATTGTAGATAACGATTAAATTGCGGTGTGTAAGATGAATCGTCCTTTCGTAATTCCGATTCGCTCGGTAAAACATTATCTGAAATCACTTTGTAGCTGATTCGTCCGGCATTTGCCCGGGGTGCACTCAATGAGCTTTCCAAATCTTTGTTAATTAATTGAAAATTTCCCTGCAAAGCAACCGGATTTGCCAGAGCAAATAAAATCGGCGTTTCAATTGGCTCTAAATAAACTGTTTGTGTTACCAGACGATTAACATCCTGTGTATAGCCAAGGGCAAAATAATCCTGTTCAGTTTTACCAATTACTTCTGAATATTGGGGTCTTGATTTAAACCAAGTTTGATTATTAAAGGAGTCCAAGGCAACTCCGCGCCAACGAAGGTTTCTGACTTCTTTCCCATCAGATTTTTCAACCTTGATACGCATCACGGTCTGGTCGCTTTGTTGTAATCTACCAATTTCCCCAAGCCTTACTGAATCAGAAAATCCGGTAAGACTTGTTATCCCATTTAAATTGTTTCCAAATCCTGCACCGCCAACTCTTGGGAATACAAAAAAGAGAGGAACCGCAATAAATGAAATTAGCAGTAACAGAATAAATGAAGTTAGAGGAAGACGCAGCAGCTGAGAGCTTTGCAAACTCCTTGATTTTAATTTAAGAGTTTGTTTCTCTTTCTTTTCCAGAATAGAACTGGATGTTTTTCTGATCTCGAATAAAATAATCGCACTAAACGAAAAAAGCAGGTAAATTAGTAAGCACGCTAAAAATAAAGGACTTATCCCAACTCCCGCAGCCAGCAAAATCTCAAAAAATGAAATCAGGTAGATCAATACCCAATCCCTGTCCCCTTTCTTTTGTAGTAGTTTTATTGAACCGAGAATTAAAATTATTCGTGAGAGATTCCCAGCGGCGAAAGCATCTCTTGAATTAAACCCGCTCAGTTGATATTTCCAATCCAAATAAAAAAAGGGGACTACCAGAACAATTAAGGCAACCCCAATTCTTTCTGAAATTTGCCAACGCGAGCCTTCTATAAACCAAGCCAATATAAGTATTATTAGAAAAAAAAACGTGTTAAGAAAACCAATACTTCCTGATGCTAAAAGAGTAAGTAAAGCGGTTAGAGCAACCCCGTATGAAATTAGCTGGAAAAGTTTTTCAGATTTATTTTTTGCTTCAAACATAAAAGCCTGTTTAGTATTATAACTAAACAGGCTTCTTTGTGTAAAAATAAATCCGGCGACTACCTACTTTCCCACACCCGAAGGATGCAGTATCATCGGCTCAAGCAGTCTTAACTTCCGTGTTCGAGATGGGAACGGGTGTGACCCTGCCGACACAATCACCGGAAAACTGTAAAATATCAAAAGATAACTGAATAACTAGAAATTTAATTTCGCAAATATAATCAAATTTTGCTGGTAAGCAAATTTTATGATCAAGCCTTGGGACAATTAGTATTGGTCAACTAAAAACATTACTGCTCTTACATTTCCAACCTATCAACGTGGTGGTCTTCCACGAGTCTCACTGGCAGAACTAATCTCAGGTCTGGCTTCACGCTTAGATGCATTCAGCGTTTATCCATGCTCGACTTAGCTACCGTGCGCTACCGCTGGCGCGATAACACGTACACTAGAGGTCAATCCAACCCGGTCCTCTCGTACTAAGGTCAGATTCCTTCAATTCTGCTACGCCCACACCAGATAGGGACCGAACTGTCTCGCGACGTTCTGAACCCAGCTCACGTACCGCTTTAATTGGCGAACAGCCAAACCCTTGGGACCTTCTTCAGCCCCAGGATGCGATGAGCCGACATCGAGGTGCCAAACCCTGCCGTCGATGTGAACTCTTGGGCAGGATCAGCCTGTTATCCCCGGCGTACCTTTTATCCGTTGAGCGACGGCACTTCCATAAGCGACCGCCGGATCACTAACTCCTACTTTCGTACCTGCTCGACGTGTATGTCTCGCAGTTAAGCTGGCTTATGCGTTTACACTCTGCGGCTGATTTCCAAACAGCCTGAGCCAACCTTCGAGCGCCTCCGTTACTCTTTAGGAGGCGACCGCCCCAGTCAAACTACCCGCCTGATAATGTCCCTGAACCGGATTACGGCTCGAGGTTAGAGTCCAAACAAGCAAAGGGTGGTATCTCACCGATGGCTCCGCCAAGCCCAAAAGCCTGACATCAAAGCCTCCCACCTATGCTGCGCATTACTTGCCCGAAGTCACTATCAAGTTGTAGTCAAGGTGCACGGGGTCTTTCCGTCTAGATGCGGGAAACCGGCATCTTCACCGGTACTACAAGTTCGCTGTGCCCCTCGTTAAGACAGCTTCCAGATCGTTACGCCATTCGTGCAGGTCGGAACTTACCCGACAAGGAATTTCGCTACCTTAGGACCGTTATAGTTACGGCCGCCATTCACTGGGGCTTCGATTCGCAGCTTCGCCTTACGACTAACCACTCCTCTTAACCTTCCAGCATTGGGCAGGCGTCAGCCCCCATACGTTGTCTTTACAACTTTGCGGAGACCTGTGTTTTTGTTAAACAGTCGCCTGGAACATTTCTCTGCGACCG
>JBDHXS010000728.1:0-3221 GCA_039810845.1 Runella sp.
GTAAATCAAAAATGCCTGTCTGGCTTTTACACCCAGGCAACGCAAAATAGCATTCGAATTGAGTTTTTCTTTGAGGTAAATATGGATGGAACTCGCCACACCAACACAACCCAGAAGTAGCGCAATAAAGCCTACTAAACTCAAAAAACGGGTCAAATCCCGAAAAGAACGACCTGTATCCTCTTTTTGGCTTTGAACCGTACGGTAATTGTAGTCTTCGGCCTCCAATCTCGGTTCTATTTTTTTGACTAAAGGCTCAATTTTTGTTGTGGGATCAAACTTAAAATAATACCGATAAATGATGCGACTGCCTTTTTGTGCCAAGTTGGTTTGTTTCAGATACGAAAGCGGAATATAGACCGAAGGTGCTACTGTGGCGGCAATGCCCGTTTGTCCAGGTGCTTTTTTCAAAATGCCTGCAATCAAAAATGTTACCTCTCCTACTTTCAATGAATCTCCTACTTTGGCTTGGTATTGCAACATCAGGGTTTGGTCCACCAATACTTCTTTCTTGGTTCGGAAGCTTTTGCCCGCCGTGGCTGGTTCGGTTTCTAGTTCTCCATAATAAGGGAAATCACCCTCCAAGGCCCGAATCTGCGCCAGACGTGTCCCGCTGTTTTTGGGGAAATAAATCATAGAAGCAAAACTCAACTCCTTGGATTGCTGCCCTTTTAGCGAATCAATGAGGCTTATTATTTTCTTGCTGGGCGGTTGGTTATCGGAGATTTCCAAGTCAGCCCCCAATAATGAAGCTGCCTGTGTATCAATGTTTTGCTGTAAGTTGTAGCCTAACGAATAAATAGCAACTAAGGCCGCAATGCCCAGTACAATGGACGAGATAAACAACAATAGCCGCGAATAATTGCGCCGACTATCGCGCCAAGCCATTTTAAGTAACCACGCAAAATTTATCTTATTATTCATTTTAACTTTTTTTTACCACAGAGCTTCACAAAATAGTGTTTCTCAGTGTATCTATTTATCCCTCAGTGGTTGTTTTTATGCCGTAAGCGTATCCGATAGGATTTTTCCGCCCTTGATTCTGATAATCCGTTGCGTTTTGGCTGCTAATTCCAGGTTGTGTGTCACCAAAATGAGCGTAGTACCTGCTTCGGTGTTTAGATCAAACAGCAATTTTTCTACCTTCACACTGGTTTCAGCGTCGAGATTACCCGTAGGTTCATCTGCAAAAAGAATTTGAGGCTGATTAGAAAACGCCCGTGCCAACGATACGCGTTGCTGCTCACCTCCACTCAATTGCGTAGGATAATGATGCCCACGGTCGGCTAATCCTACTTTATCGAGCAAATCCATGGCACGATTTCGGACATTTTTTTCACCCCGCAATTCCAACGGTACCATCACATTTTCGAGGGCGGTGAGAGTGGGCATGAGTTGAAAATTCTGAAAAATAAAACCAACATAACGATTGCGTATGTCGGCCAATTGGTCTTCATTAAGGCCATTGAGGTGAATCCCACTTAGTTCTACTTGACCACTTGAAGCACGATCTAAACCCGCACAAAGTCCAAGTAAGGTGGTTTTTCCACTTCCTGATGGGCCTACAATCGAAAGGGTAGAACCTGCTTCTACCGAAAAGTTGACATCATCCAGTACTTTTAAATCTCGATTTCCACTGCGATAGACCTTCCCAACTTGATGAAGATGAAGTATATTTGCCATAGTCTATGTTTAAAGTTTACATTAAGATACAAAGGCACATTCTGCCGCTGCGGCAAAGAAATGGCAGTGATACAGAACTTATGCGTCTTTGTGTGAGTTTGTTGTATGTCAGTATTCTAATCAAAATACAATATGCTTAAAATAGTTTCAGTCTGCACACTTTATTTTTTTTTAGTAATATTAGTGGCTTGTAATAGCGGCGAAAAATCATCTGCTGAACAGCAATCAAATGCCACAAAAGCCGAATCAGTCCCTTCTACTAAAAAGCTAAAAAACATTCTCATCTTTGGCAATAGCCTCACGGCAGGCTACGGCTTAGAACCCGCCGAAGCTTTTCCTGCTCAAATTCAAAACCGCTTGGATTCGCTCAAATTACCTTATAAAATCATCAATGCAGGATTGAGTGGAGAGACTACTTCGGGTGGTAACAGCCGCATTGATTGGGTATTAAGAAATCCAGTTGATATTTTTATTTTAGAATTAGGCGGCAACGATGGCCTGCGTGGTATTCCCGCTACTGAAACACGTAAAAACCTTCAATCTATGATTGATAAGGTAAAAGCTAAATATCCAGAGGCCAAAATTATTTTGGCAGGTATGCAAGTTCCTCCCAGCATGGGTAAAAAATATGCCGATGAGTTCCGTGTGATTTATCCCGAATTAGCTCAAAAAAATAATGTTGGACTCATTCCTTTTTTGCTTGAAAACGTAGGAGGAGAAGTAAAACTCAATCAAAAAGATGGTATCCATCCCAATGTAGAGGGAGCTAAAATTGTGGCTGAAAATGTATGGAAGGTATTGAAAAGAGATTTACAATAAATTTCAATTAATTGATAATCAGGAAAAACAACGTTGCCAACATTTCCAGATAGCTGAGACAGGAACCTGACACTCATTCATTGAAATATGGAAACTTAGTGAATAAAAACGAATCTCTCTTCTACTTTACACAAAGCTTTCATTAGGTAAAGTAAAAACAAGGGAAAGAGTATATTTTCATAAAACAGTCTATAAAAAAGAAGGTTTATTTTTCTTCAATAACAAATTCAATATCAACAATCCATCCTTTTGGTGTTTGTTTAGGTAATGGATTAATGCCGATTTTCTCAGGATTAAAATAGCCACTTTTAGAAAGAGTACGCTGGGCATTAATCAATTTTGTTCGATTAAACAATTCACCCTTTTGAATACCTATTTGCCTAACAATTTCCTCTTTTGATATTTTGTTATTCCCTTTTATAATAAGGTCGTCAATCAGCACTTTTTCACCTTCAAAAATCGTAACCTCGATATCCAATTGATTATTTATTGTTTTTGATTTAAGGTGTGTATTGTAAAACAAATATCCTTTATCCATGTATAAATTGGATATGCTGGTTGGAGCAAAATCATCAATTAAATTATAAATATCTTGTTCATCATACCTATTCTCTTTTTTAACCCCTAAAGCTTGGGTCAATTCAGAATCTGTATAGAGCGTATTTCCAATCCAAGTTATCTTTCGGATAGGTAATTTCTTAACAGATACCAATTGTTTT
>JBDHXS010000729.1:0-3220 GCA_039810845.1 Runella sp.
AACATGATACTCATAAAGAAATTGAGCATCATCAGGGCGATAAACGAGGCCCAGCCCCATGTTTGAGAAATAATCAGACACATAATGATATTAGCACCTGCAAAAATAGCCAATAAAATAGTCGGTTTGATAAACCGCATCAAGAATGTACCTACCGCACGCCCAGCCAATAAAAGCACCATACTGAAAGAGAAATAGTAGCCCGCTTTTTCGTCGGTCATATCGGGCATGTATTTGACAGCGTAGTTGATAAAAAACGCCCAAGTCGCGCCTTGTGCCGCTACGTTGAAAAACTGCGCAATAGCCGCCCAAATAAAGTGACGGTGTTCAAACAAGCCCTTTTTTGAGCCTTTGCTAACTTCAGCTTCAGTGCTTTCTTCGGTCAAAGGAGGTACTTTGATAAACGAAAAAGCCACTGCCACTGATGCTACAACAACACCAATCGCAATATAGAGGTACTTCACAGGCGCAAGGTCATGGACAACATCACCCGTAGGAACATTACGCAAAATGATAAATGACCCCAAAACAGGTCCCAAAATCGCGCCTACGCCATTAAAAGTCTGAGAAAGATTAATGCGTTGCTCTGAGGTATCTTCGTGGCCAAGCGCTGCCGAAAAGGGGTGTGCTACGGTTTCCAATGTAGCCAAACCACAGGCCAGAATAAATAAGGCAGCTCTAAAAAAGCCAAAAGATTGAGCTTCAGCAGCGGGATAAAACAAAAACGCACCGATGGCATATAGTGCTAAGCCAAGCAATACACCATTTTTATAGCCATACTTTTTCATAAATATCCCCGCAGGAATACCCATGACGAAATAAGCCCCGAAAATAGAAAACTGGACAAGTCCAGAATCAGCTAAAGAGACATTCAAAACAGTTTGAAAACGGCGATTGAGCAAGTCGCCCATCGTAATGGCAATCCCCCAAAGTAGAAAAAGGCTGGTCACGAAGGCGTACGTCGGGACGTACTTGGCGGTAAGTAAAGGGGCTTTTTTCATTAATAAGTCGTTATAAGTGAAGGTTTAGGATTGGTTTAGTGTTTAATAATAGACCTATCTAAATGTACATATCCACCATCCACGTGAATCAACTGCCCTGTGGTGTGGCTCGATTTGTTGGAAAGTAAGAAGGTCACCATGTTGGCAATCTCGTCGGTAGTGGTCATGCGATTGCCCAACGGAATTCGGCTGTTGATGTCGTTGAGAGTTTCTTCAGGATTAGGCAAGGTTTTAATCCATTTCTCATACAGCGGGGTCCACGATTCAGCCACAATCAGGGCGTTGACACGAATCCCGTATTTGAGTAATTCAACGGCCCATTCACGGGTAAGCGCATTGCGGGCACCATTGGAAGCCGCATAGGCCGAGGTATTTCCCTGCCCTGTTTCGGCTACCTTAGAACTGACGTTTACAATCGGCCCCTTGGTTTTGATGAGGTAAGGAAGGGCATGATGAGCCAGTAGGTAATAATGAACTACATTTTTGTGCAAAGAGGCCATAAATGCCTCATAGCTACCATTTTCGAGCCCTACACCATCGTTGACACCCGCGTTGTTGACCAAACCGTCAATTCTCCCAAAGCGTTCTACGGTCAAGCGAATGGCTTTTTCACATTCGGCAGGATCGGTGAGTTCGGCTTCGATGCCATAAGCCATGCCGCCGAGGGCTTCTATTTTTTCGATAACTGCCTGATTGTCGGCAGCACTACGTCCAATAATGACGGGGATGGCTTCTTCGATGGCTAATGTGCGGGCAATGGCCTCACCAATACCTTTGGCACCACCTGTAACGATGATGACTTTTTCGCGGAGGTTTAAGTTCACGGATTATATATATTATTTGTTAATTGTTATTGGTTATCCGTTAATCGTTTGATAAACAAAAATAGTATTGTTTCAATAAGATTAATTGTGGTAAAATCTCATGCAATACTACTAAAAAGTATCGAAAAACGACCTCCTCATTGCCGTTGCTGAAAGCTAAAGGCAATGAGGAGGTCGAGTAAAATACGCTAAAAATCTTACCAAATACTTGCCCGTAAGCTATCAGGACGGTACATTTTATCGGTGGGTTTTACGCCAAACGCTTGGTAAAACTCGGGCATATTAGAAAGCGGGCCATTCACACGGAAACGTTCGGGCGAGTGTGGATCTACCGAAATACGCATCCGCATAGTCTCATCACGGCTTTTGATGCGCCATACCTGTGCAAATCCCAAGAAAAAGCGTTGGTCGGGTGTGAAACCGTCTATTTTCTCGCTGCTTTGTCCTTGTTTGGTACGTTTGAAAGCTTCATAAGCAATCGAAAGCCCACCAATATCGGCAATGTTTTCCCCCAAAGTAAGCTCGCCATTGACGTGTACATTGTCAAGGACGGTGTAGTTGTTGTATTGCTTTACTACGATAAGTGCTTTACGCTTAAAGCGGTCGGCATCAGTCGGTGTCCACCAGTTTTTGAGCATTCCCATATAGTTATATTGGCTTCCTTGATCGTCAAATCCGTGGGTCATTTCATGGCCAATCACGGCCCCGATTGCTCCGTAATTGATAGCGTCGTCGGCGTCATTGTCAAAGAAAGGAAACTGTAAAATACCTGCTGGGAACACAATTTCATTGAAAGTCGGATTGTAGTACGCATTGACCGTTGGCGCACTCATGCCCCATTCGGTTTTGTCAACAGCTTTGCCCACTTTGGCAAAGTCGCGCTTCAAGGCTGAAGCTTTGATAGATTGTTTATTGGCATAGTAATTGTCACGTACGATTTCTACGTCTGCATAATCTTTCCATTTGTCGGGGTAGCCGATTTTCTTCAGGTAAAGATTTAGCTTTTTGATGGCTTCTGCTTTGGTAGAATCGCCCATCCAATCCAAACGTTTGATACGCTCGGCATAGACTGTTTGGAGGTTATTGACCAGCTCGTCCATGCGAGTTTTGGCGGCAGGCGGAAAATGTTTTTTGACAAACAATTGCCCCAACAAATCTCCCAGGCCGCCATCCACGGCGTTGGTAATCTGCTTCCAACGGGCCTCATCTACTTGTTGGCCGCTGAGTGTTTTGCCATAAAACTCAAATTGAGCCTCACGAAAAGCCTTGCTAAGCGATGAAGCTGCGCCCGAAATAATACCAAAACGCATTTTATCTTTGAGGACTTCGATAGGTTGTGCTCCCAAAATGCCGTCTAAAGCTTTGTAATAATCGGGTTGACAAATGATCACAGTA
>JBDHXS010000730.1:0-3220 GCA_039810845.1 Runella sp.
GTAACCTCTTTCTGCCAGTCAGTGTTTGCCTTGAGGTCATCGAGCGTGCCACCCACAGCTACTACTTGCTTGCGGAATTCATCGGCGGTAAACAAAGGCAAAGCCCTTGCCACGTTAGAAACCCCGATGTTTGACGAAACCGAAATGTTAGCCGTTCCTGCTTTTCCTTTTTTGGTAGTAATCAACACCACCCCGTTGGCACCACGTGCACCATAAATAGCCGTCGCCGACGCATCTTTCAATACGTCAATGGCTTCGATGTCTTGCGGGTTAAGGAAGTTCATTGGGTTCGTTGCCCCCCCAGTGCTTGAGTTGTCGAGCGGGATACCATCCAATACAAACAAAGGCGTACTTCCTGTACGAACTCCACCAGGCCCACGAATGGTAATCGACTGACGGCCGCCTGGTTCACCACTTGCCGAAGTGACATTTACCCCTGCCACTCGACCTTGGAGAAGTTGCTCAGGAGAGTTCACAATACCACGGTTAAAATCAGTGCTTTTGATGGTTTTTAGTGCCCCTGTTGCGTCTTTTTTGGTGGTAGTTCCGTACCCAATTACCACCACTTGCGAAAGCTCCGACGCCGACGATTTGAGAGCTACCTCTACGTTGGTGCGGCTTCCTACGGCAATTTCTTGTTTTTCATAGCCAATAAATCCAATCACGAGCACTGCTTTCTCGTCCGAGACTACAATGCTAAAATTTCCGTTTGCGTCGGTATTGGTTCCTTTTTGAGTACCTTTTACCACCACGCTACATCCCACAAGCGGCTCTTTGGTGTCTGCATCCATCACTCGGCCTTTCACAGTAATATCTGCCACGGAGCGCGGTGCTGCTACGGGCATGTTGGCCTGCACATGGGTAGAAAAAAGCCCCATACATCCTAACATAAGAATGCTGAATAGGAGTTTAAAAGGAGGAGAATCGAAAAAATGTTGCATAAAAAAAAGGGTTGTTTGAAGTGTTGAATGAGATAATAATAAAAACTTCGCCCATTTTGAGGCCGCAAAAGTGGGGAATATTGCCCACTGAGACTACCCTTGAGATGTTATGAAATCTTTAAATTAAGGTTTATGTATGACAACTGGCTCAATGTCAACCCATGCCAACACGGGCATGGCGAAGTATGTTCAAAGTAGGCAATCACAGGGTAGTTTTGGGTCAAATCTGGCACAATGATATAATAATATTTTTTATATGAAAAGCAACATCGTCTTATCTCAAGATGCAAACGTTTGCAATTTTTATTCCTTGGCAAGTTGACATATTCCTCAAAACACAAAACCCCAGCACTACTGCCTATGCGGCCAGTAATGCTGGGGAAAACGGATTGTTCTTTAAAAACCTTTACTTTCGACCTATTTTTATCACTTTCTTACCCTACATTTCTACGATTTCTTCAAAGTACTTGGGCATACGTAGTCGGTCAACGTAAAGCGACCCGATTTTGAAATCGCTGCGAAACCGCCAGCAATGTCAATAAGGTTGTCGTACCCACGCGACTTCAGAATAGACGAGGCAATCATTGAACGATACCCACCCGCACAGTGAATGTACATGGTTTGGTCTTTTGGAAATTCCGCCATCAGTTCACTAATGTAGTCCAACGGCAAACTCTTCGCGCCATCAATGTGCTCCGCCGAAAACTCGCTTGGGCGACGAACGTCAATGACCACCACTTTTTCTTCGGCCATTTTATCCGCAAGTTCATCGGGCGTAATCGACGTTATCGTGTCCACTTCTTGTCCTGAGGCCACCCAAGTGTCGATGCCTCCTTCAAGATAACCAATCACGTTATCGTAGCCAACGCGCGCCAAACGCAAAATGGCTTCTTCTTCTTGACCAATCTCGGTCACCAGCAAAATGTCTTGCTTCACATCGGGTACCAATGCACCTACCCACGGAGCAAAATCACCTTTAAGACCAATATTGATGGAATTTGGAATAAATCCTTTGTTGAACACTTGGGCACCGCGCGTATCGAGAATCACCGCGCCCGTTTCGTTAGCAGCAGCTTCAAAAGCCGCTGGACTCAATGCCTGCGCACCACGCTCCATCACGACGTCGATGCTTTCGTAGCCTTCTTTGTTCATCTTCACGTTTTGCGGGAAGTACTGAGGTGGTTTGGCTAATCCACTGGTGACTTCTTTAATAAACTCTTCCTTAGTCATGTTGGCGCGAAGAGCATAGTTGAATTTCTTCTGATTGCCTAGCAAGTCGGTTGTTTCCTTACTCATGTTTTTGCCACAAGCTGAGCCTGCACCGTGCGCTGGATAAACCACCACGTCATCAGGTAATGTCATTACTTTGTTACGAAGTGAATCGTACAAATGTCCCGCTAAATCGTTGATGGTCAAATCTGATTTTTGCGCCAAGTCAGGACGACCTACATCTCCAATGAAAAGGGTATCTCCGCTGAACAACGCTTTTTCTTGGCCGTTTTCATCCATCAACAAATAACAAGTTGACTCCATCGTGTGGCCTGGGGTATGCAACACTTTAAACTTCACCTTTCCCAGTGGAAACTCTTCGCCATCGGTAGCAATATGTGCATCAAAACCAGTTTTTGCATTGGGACCGTAGACAATAGGCGCACCTGTTTTGTTGGACAAATCCAAGTGGCCCGACACAAAATCAGCGTGGAAGTGTGTTTCAAAAACGTATTTAATTGTTGCGCCGTCTTTGGCTGCACGCTCGATGTACGGCGTTACTTCACGAAGTGGATCAATCACAGCTACTTCACCTTCACTTTCGATATAATAAGTGCCTTGGGCAAGACAGCCCGTATAAATTTGTTCGATTTTCATCACCACATTTCTTTAGTCACTTAATCAAATTCAAGCAGACAGAGTTCCGTTTTACTGAGAATTTACATCGAAGCGGCTTTCACCGTGGCGTCAAAAATACCCGTTAGCACCTGCCCATTTCGCTTGATTTGTAGAAAAATACGGTATTGACCCGCTTTGGGAAAGGCATAAGGAAATACAATGCGGTTTTCATGTTTCATCCCTTCCATTTTTTGAGAATCCATCCCTGTCATGCTTGCCATTAGCAAGCGGTCTCGGTCGGCAGGAGTCATCGCTTTCAGAGTTGCCAGGTAGCGGTCAATGCTGTCGCGGAAGAATTTGGTATCGGTAGGCAAACGATAAATGCGGGTGGTATCCGCAATGCGGCTTTGCATACTTTGTTGTGCTGCCATCGAATACGTACCTACGGGATA
>JBDHXS010000731.1:0-3200 GCA_039810845.1 Runella sp.
TGCGTATGCATCACAGGCAGGAAGTCACTTAGGACAATTGGTGCTGGTCAATCCTACTTCCATGAATGAGGTAGCCGTACAAGCAACCGATGCTTACTTTGATACGTATGAAGATTATGGTTTTTCGGGCATGTTGTCGCAAGACGTAATCAATCAGCGTTTTCAGAAATTGCAGGCGTATCTGCAAACAATTTCAACAGATTCGGTTGCCCGTGCCAAAGCCATTATGAATTTTCAGGCGGCTACCTACGTACACGATACCTTGCATGAACCGATTGCTGCTGATTTTTTGTTTGAGAAAGTACGGAATGTGGCGGTAAAGAGCCGCGTTAGTAGTAAATTTGTTCCTAAGCCGTTTGATTGTGTCACTACGCTACGGACGCGAAATATTCCAGTGATGGTGGTGTTGTCGCGGCAACGGTTTAATCTCAACGGGTTGGTGAATTACTGGAAAAAATCACTTCCCAATGCGATGATTTCAGTGATTGACCGAGCGCATCATTTTCCATGGTTGGACAATCCAACGGCGTTTTATGAGCAGGTAAATCCTTTTTTACAACGATTTGTCTTGGAAGAATATGCCAGTCAAAAAAAAGTTAGTCGTCCTGTCGGGCGCGGGTATCAGCGCCGAAAGCAGTATTAAGACTTTTCGCGATTCCGATGGTCTGTGGGAAGGGTACAGCATCGAAGACGTAGCCACCCCCGAAGGTTGGCACAAAAATCCACAATTGGTGTTGGATTTCTACAACGAACGCCGTAAACAGGGACTTACGGCAAAACCCAACACCGCCCACTTGATTCTGGCAGAACTGGAGCAGTATTTTGACGTACAAATCATCACGCAAAACGTGGACAATCTCCACGAGAAAGCTGGCTCGACCAAGATTCTTCATCTCCACGGTGAATTGTATAAATCGCGCAGCACAAAAGACCCGAGATTGGTATATGATATTAAAGGTTGGGAACTTAATTTAGGTGATAAATGTGAATTGGGAAGCCAACTGCGCCCTCATATCGTATGGTTTCACGAAGAAGTTCCTATGATAGAACCGGCCGTTGAATTGACCGAACAAGCCGATATTTTTATTGTAGTGGGTACATCGTTGGTAGTTTATCCTGCGGCAGGGTTAGTGTATTACGTACGTCCTCGTATTCCCATCTTTGTGGTTGACCCCAAAACACCCGAAATGTCAGGTAGCATCAAATATGTGACTTTTATCCCCGAAAAAGCCACGGTGGGAATGGAACTGTTGAAAAAGAAGCTGTTGGAAGAGTATGTTTAGGAAAAAATATGAATTGTATCGTAGAAAACTACACTCTACTATCGCTGCTTAGCATCTAATACATTTCCGTTCCAAAAAATGCCATACACTTTCTCAAGTTCCATTTTTATTATTTTGTGGTAGGTCTAAAGTGCTAAAGCATAACGGGTCCGCCCGTGCGGTTAATTGTTATCCGTTCAAAGTCAACTGAATTGTATTAAAATAAATACCCTAAAACTTTTGCACTGCTACTTAATAGTTGAGGTAAGTACTAATAGCTGATTGGTATCTACGAACCACTCATTTAGGTGTTTTTTTGTTAAGTTATACTTCAGGTAATATTCAAATCTGTACTATTTGGCTACAACAAAGTTAGGATTACAATCCAAATCGATAAATCACGGTTTGCCGTAGTTTTGTCTCACGATAAACCGTAGTTTTAGTGATTTAACGGAAGATAAACCTCCAAGCTTGCGTTAGAAAAAGCGAACATCTTTCTTTTCAAAAGAAAAACCCAAATGAAACCAAATCTCTCCCGCCGCGATGTCATCAAAACTCTGGGTGCGTCGGCGGCTACTATTCCGACTATCTTAACGTCTGATGAAGCAATGGCACATGAACCTATAAAACTAAAAGGTAATATCAAGCACTCTGTGAGCCGTTGGTGCTATGCATCTATCCCGTTTGAAGAGCTTTGCCAAGCAAGTAAAGACATGGGTATTGAGTCTATCGAACTCACTGGACCGAAAGAATGGGCCATTATGAAAAACTATGGTCTCACCTCAGCTATGGGCTGGGCAGATCCTTGGCCAGAAAAAACAGGTTTGACGAGTTTTTTGAATGACCCAAAAAACCACGATGCCATTGTAAAATGTTATGAAGAGTTGTTGCCACAGGCGCAAGAGTACGGCATTACCAATGTCATTTGTTTTTCGGGAAATCGTAGGGGTTTGGGAGATTATCAAGGTTTATTGAATTGTCAAAAAGGAGTGAAACGGTTAATACCTTTAGCCGAAAAATACAATGTAACCCTTACAATGGAACTACTTAGTTCACGTGCCAGTCACCCTGATTATCAGTGCGATAATATCGAATGGGGCGCTGTTCTTTGTGAAATGGTAGGTTCTGAAAAGTTCAAAATGCTATATGACATCTACCACATGCAAAGTATGAGTGGTGATCATATCCGCAATATCCAACGCTACGGCAAGTATATCAGCCACTATCATACAGGTGGGCATCCAGGACGTAATGAGATTGATGAAACACAGGAAATCTATTATCCCGCCATCGTTAAAGCCATTGTGGCTACGGGTTATAAAGGCTATATCGGGCAAGAGTTCGTACCCAAAGCTAAAGACAAAGCGGGTATGTTGGAATCACTGAAAAAATGCGTTCTGATTTGCGACGTATAATCCATAAAAATGCTTCATTAGTAAATAGGGCCGAGAATTTCTCGGCCCTATTTACTAATGAAGACAAAATACAATCAACAACAGACCGAAGCGATTTGTTGTTGCTTTTGTTTCTTCAATATCATTCCATTGGTATGCTTGGTAAGGATAAAGCCATGTTCGTATAAAAATTCTAAATTCCAGCGACGCACCATTCCATGTTGCATCAATAAAGGGCTCTCAACTTGATTGATGAAATGTCCTGCACCATAATAATTTTCTACCTCTTTCGCTGAAATACTGAAAGGGGCAGAGTTAATCAATGGAAAATATTCTAAGGTGATGATTAATGACTGAGTTCCAATATCGGTCAGACGGTCAATAGCTCGGAGATAATCCTGACGCATGTCATCTGGTAAAGCTACCAATGAAGCACGGTCATATACCCAGTCAATAGAACCAATTTCTTCAGGGGTAAGAGCCATAAAATCTTTGCGCAACAACGTAATGTTATCTGATACATACGTCTCCGCGTCGGGTTGTT
>JBDHXS010000732.1:0-3189 GCA_039810845.1 Runella sp.
AATTATTACCGGGAAAGTAGTAGAAAAAGGGATTTATACTGCGACATTGAACGCTAAAAATACCCTCGGTGAAGCCTATAAAGTATTGAAAATCAAAATTGGTGATACGATAGCTCTCACACCTCCCATCGGCTGGAACGGCTGGAATTCGTGGGCGCGCAACATTGACCAACAAAAAGTTATTGCCTCGGCCGATGCGATGGTCAAAATGGGTCTGAACCAACACGGTTGGACGTACATCAACATTGACGATGCTTGGCAGGGCAAACGAGGAGGGAAGTTTCACGCCATTCAACCCAATGAAAAGTTTCCTCAATTCAAAGAAATGGTGGGCTATATTCATGGATTGGGGTTGAAAGTGGGCGTGTATTCTACCCCGATGATTACGAGCTATGCCGGCTACATCGGCGGTTCTTCTGACTTTGAAAATGGGCAGTTAACAGAGCATATCATCGCCAATAAACGCTCGTTTCGGTACGTAGGAAAGTACCGTTTTGAAACCAATGATGCCAAACAATTCGCCGAATGGGGTATTGATTATTTGAAATACGATTGGCGTATCGAAGTCCCGTCGGCGGAGCGAATGTCGGTGGCGCTGAAGCAATCAGGGCGTGATATTTTGTACAGCATTTCTAATTCAGCCCCCTTTTCCAACGTCAAAGATTGGGGTCGATTGACCAATTCATACCGCACCGGACCTGACATTCGCGATAGTTGGAACAGCCTTTTTGTGTCATCTTTTACGTTGGACAAATGGGCACCCTACAGCGGCCCAGGCCATTGGAACGACCCCGATATGATGATTGTAGGGAATGTGAGCACGGGCACGCAACTGCACCCTACCCGCCTGACACCCGACGAACAATACAGCCACGTGAGTTTATTCAGCTTACTGTCAGCACCTTTGCTCATTGGTTGTCCCATCGAACAGCTTGACGCTTTTACGTTGAATCTGTTGACCAATGACGAAGTGATTGAAATTGATCAAGACCCATTAGGTAAATCAGCCCGATTGGTTTGGGAGAATGATGGCATTCAGATTTGGTTAAAACCGCTGGAAGACGGCTCGTATGCGGTAGGGCTTTTCAATGTTGGTGATTTTGGAAAAACACCCGAGTCGTATTTTCGTTGGGGTGATGAAACGGCCAAGTTATTCACGTTTGATTTTTCCAAAGTGGGGTTAAAAGGAAACTACCGACTGCGGGATGTGTGGCGGCAAAGGGATTTAGGAAGTTTTGGTAATGTATTTAAAACAAATATTAGGAATCACGGAGTTATATTACTGCGAATGTTTCCTTCAAAGAATTGATGGCTGTTTATTATTTTTAACCACTAAGAACACTAAGTATTCACAAAGAATAAAAGAAAAGACCTTCATGTACTTTGTGTAAAACTCTTTGTGTTCATTGTGGTTTTTGTAAATAATATCAGTCAGAACCAATTATATTCTCTCTTTTGGAGCATTTTTATGAGAAACAGAATTCGACTGAATAAAAAAACAGGGCTAAGTATGTTACTTTTTCTTCTTCTTGTAATGAAGGGAGAAATGCTGACTGCTCAACAACCCGAAATGTATTACGGCGATTTGGACGTTCCTGGAAGACCCTATGCCAAAGATCCTTACGTGATTTTTTTTCAGGGAAAATATTGGATGTATTATTCGGTTCCAAGCGACAAAAACAAAGAATGGTACATTGGTATTGCCACGAGTAACGACTTGACTCATTGGGAGAAAAGAGGAAATATCAAAGGCCAAAAAGGAACCGTGGAAGAAAAAGGAATCTGTGCTCCAGGAGCCTTAGTAAAAGACGGTGTTTTGCATCTCTTTTATCAAACCTACGGCAACGGTAAATTGGATGCCATTTGCCACGCTTCCTCTACCAACGGCATTGATTTTGAACGAGATGCCACCAACCCGATTTTTCGACCGAAAATCAACGATTGGAGTTGCGGAAGGGCGATTGATGCAGAAGTGGTTGCTTACAAAAACAACTATTTCCTGTACTACGCTACGCGAGACCCCGATTACAAAATACAACAACAAGGCGTAGCCATAGCACCCATTACGTCCAATTTTGACCGCAACAGCTGGACCGAAGTACCCAATATGCCCCTACTGAAACCTGAATTGGCTTGGGAGAAAAAATGTATTGAAGCGGCCTCTTGCATTCAAAAAGGTAAGTATTTATACATGTTCTATGCAGGAGCCTATAATAATGAACCCCAACAAATAGGAGTGGCCCGCAGCAGCGACGGCATTCATTGGAAACGTTTATCAGAAGAGCCTTTTCTGAAAAATGGCGAGGCAGGAACTTGGAACGAAAGCGAAAGCGGACACCCCAATATTTTTAAAGCCCAAGACGGACGATATTTTTTGTTTTTCCAGGGAAATAACGACAAAGGCAAAACATGGTATTTGTCCAAAGTGGAAATCGGTTGGAATAAAAAAAGACCTTATTTAAAGAAATAAAACCAGTAGTTTATCAATAATGAAAATCCCAAAAATTGTCATTAACACACCTAAATCTAAGATTGTATTTGGTTCATTCTTAGTGCTTTCTCTTTTTATGGTAAGCTTTAAAAACATCCCTTTTGAAGACCCCAAACATTCTCTTGAAAACTATAGACTGGAAGAAAACTTTGAGTTGAAATTAATTGCTTCCGAATCGTTGTTGAAAGCCCCCGTTAGTATGGATTTTGATAATAAAGGTCGAATGTGGGTGGTAGAAATGATTGGGTACATGCCCAATCTGGAAGGCATCGGCGAAGATAACCCCAACGGAAGAATTACAATTCTGGAAGACTTGAATAAAGACGGTGTGGCAGATCATTCCAAAGTTTTTTTAGACAAACTCGTTTTGCCGCGTGGATTGGCTCATGTATATGGTGGGTTGTTGTACGTGGATGGACCTAAGCTTTGGTTTGTAGAAATAAAAAATGACAAGCCAGGCAAAAAAACGTTGGTTGATCCAGTATATGCCGAAGGTGGAAACGTAGAGCACTCTTCCAACGGATTGATGATGCACATTGATAACTGGATTTACAATGCCAATTATAATTTTAGATATCAGTTAAAAAATGGGAAATGGCTGAAAGAACCGACTTCCTATCGCGGTCAATGGGGGATTACGAAAGACAATTTCGGACGCCTCTACTACAACAACAACAGTACCCAATTACAAGCGGATT
>JBDHXS010000733.1:0-3187 GCA_039810845.1 Runella sp.
ACGCTTATACTGAATTGCAAAAAGTAGAACTGTTTGACGTGGGGCCTGCCAATAAAACAGGAATTCGGAATTATTATAATATATATCCGACAAATGTTGCGGGAATCAATGACTACATAGCCGACCCATCGGTCAATCTGGAAGTGGCTTCTTCGTACGACAAACAGGGATTCCCAGCGTTGGATTATTTGATTAATGGAGTCGGAGCAACCGATACCCAAATCATAACCTATTATACTGCATCAGTGGAAGGCCCCAAGCGATTGGCTTACTTAAAGCGAATTACCGATCACATGAATGCGTTGATTACAAAGGTAATAGCCGATTGGAATGGCTCGTACCGAGCTGAGTTTACTACCAAAACTGGCCTTGACATTGGCTCGCCGATGGGAGAGTTGGTCAATGGGTATGTTCTTCATTATGAGCGCTATATCCGTTCGGGGAAATTCGGTATTCCGTCGGGAGCAATGCTCAATGGCGTGGTCGCTTCTGATAAAGTAGAGGGTTTTTACAAAAAAGATATTTCCAAAATTCTTGCCCAAACTGCTCACCAAGCTGCGGTTGATTTTTTTAATGGAAAAAGTGTAAAAACGGGCACGAATGGCGCAGGTTTAAAAACGTACCTCGATGCGCTTGGAGCAAAAGACAGTGCAACGGGAAAGACACTTTCCGAGATTATCAACGCACAGTTTGACATTGCCAATCAGAAAATAAATGGGCTCAAACCTAATTTTTACGAAGAAGTAAAAACAAACAATGCAGCCATGGTTCAAGTTTATACCGAAATGCAAAAAGCGGTACGTATGCTAAAAGTGGACATGACTTCGGCCATGAGTATCGTGATTACCTATACGGATAACGATGGTGATTAGGGAGGTAAAAACAACTTCAGCAGCCCCATTGGCAGTTTTTAGGATTGTCTTTGGGGCTATGATTTTTTTGAGTGTGATTCGGTTTTGGTACCAAGGATGGATTAAGTCCTTGTACATTGATCCCAAATATTTTTTTCCATTTTATGGTCTCGAGTTCATAAAGCCGTGGGGCGAATATACTTATATTCTATTTGTTGTCTGTGCTTGTTGTGCCTTGATGCTGGCTTTGGGTATGTTTTATCGGATAGCTTCGATTGGTTTGTTTTTAAGCTTTACGTACATCGAACTAATGGATAAAAGTACGTATCTCAACCACTATTATTTTGTAAGTTTAGTCTGTTTGATGTTGGTGTTTCTACCAGCGCACATTTATTTTTCCTTTGATGCGTATCGGAATAACAACCTGCTTTCTGATGCTATCCCCGCTTGGTGTCTTAGTTCGCTGCGACTTTTTGTGGGGCTTCTTTATTTTTTTGCAGGTTTGGCCAAAGTTAACAGCGATTGGTTGTTGTTAGCTCAACCCCTGAAAATTTGGCTTCCAGCTAAAAATGATGTGCCAATTATCGGTTTTCTGTTCAATTATTCTTGGACGCCCTTCGTATTTAGCTGGTTTGGCTGCCTGTATGATTTGCTGATTCCTTTTTTGTTATGGAATGCAAAAACACGACTTTGGGCTTATGGAGCAGTAGTCGTGTTTCATGGTTTAACGGCTATTTTGTTTCCCATTGGGATGTTTCCTTACGTGATGATGGTGACGGCCTTGGTCTTTTTTTCGGGAGAGTTCCACCAAAAAATCATCTCTCAAATGGGGAAATGGTTCCAACTTCCAATGGCTTTTTTGTATCCCAATCGAGCGTATTCCTATTCACCAACTACGCAGCGAATTTTACTTTTGGGCTTTGGAGGCTTTTTTTGCTGGCAATTACTTATGCCGTTTCGGTATTGGTTGTATCCAGGAGAATTGTTTTGGACAGAAGAAGGTTATCGGTTTTCGTGGAGAGTGATGTTGATGGAAAAAGCAGGTTACGCTCAATTTACGGTAATTGACAAGCAAGGACGTCGAGAAGTAGTTAATAATCAGTTGTTTTTGACGCCATTGCAAGAGAAAATGATGTCAACTCAGCCTGATATGCTGTTGCAATATGCCCATATTTTACGCGATTTTTACCAACATCGTGGTTTTAAAAATCCCCAAGTTTACGTTGATTCTTACGTAACCCTGAACGGGCGGATGGGGAAGCCACTGGTCGAACCTACGACCAATTTGGCGCAAGAAGAAGAGTCTTTCAAACCTAAAAAATGGATTACTTCCTTTGATGATACAATTACGGGTTTTTAGTTTTTTAATGACATTTAGCGTCATTTTTTCGGCTTTTGGCCAATATCAGCTTACTGGACAACTTTTAGCCAAACAAGATAGTAGTTTTGTCAAGGGCTGTATCGTTTCGTTGAATGTGGGTAATCGAACTGCTACTACGGACGATGAAGGGCGTTTCTCGTTTGGAAAATTGGCAAAAGGCACTTACGAGCTCTATACCAATTGTGCAGATTTTAAGTCTGCAAAAATCTCTACGACGCTTTCGGCTGATAATCACTTTCTGGCTATCTGGTTGGTGGGGCGGAACGAAACATTGAATGAAGTGGTCGTCACCGAGAAACAAGCTGATTTTGGTTTTACACGGATGCGTGCCGTCGAAAGCATGGGGATTTATGAAGGAAAAAAGTCAGAGGTGATTATCCCTGAGCAATTAGTGGCCAACTTAGCCACCAACAACGCCCGTCAGGTGTATGCCCGGGTTGCAGGGCTGAATATCTGGGAAAATGAAGGTGCAGGGTTGCAATTAAGCATTGGTGGGCGAGGTCTTGACCCCAACCGAAGTTCTAATTTTAACGTACGCCAAAATGGTCACGACATCAGCGCAGATGCCTTGGGCTACCCCGAAAGTTATTATACGCCTCCGATTGAGGCCGTTGGAAAAATTCAAATTGTGCGGGGAGCAGCTTCGCTTCAGTACGGTACGCAGTTTGGGGGATTACTCAATTTTGTCATGAAAAAACCTATCCTGAACCGTAAGTTTGAGCTGGTAGCGCGACAATCTATTGGCTCATTTGGGTTTTATAATGGCTTTGTCAGCGCCAGCGGAACCGTCGGGAAGCTGAGTTATTATACCTTTGGACAATACAAGCAAGGCAACGGTTGGCGTCCCAATTCGCATTTTACGAATGGGACATTTTATGTCGATGTGGACTATCGACTGTCCGACAAAACAATGCTTGGGGTGGACATAACGCATACATCCTACTTAGCCCAACAG
>JBDHXS010000734.1:0-3176 GCA_039810845.1 Runella sp.
CGTAATCCCGCCCGGCCTGAGCTTCCAGTGGAGGAAGGAATTCCGCGATTGTCGTGGATAAATTCAGCAAAAAGTAACAAAAGAGGTCAATGGCAATCGGCCTACCAAATCAAAGTGGCGACGAGTGCTGAATCATTGAAAATCCTGATTTGTGGGATAGCGGTAAGGTCATATTGGAAAGCGGAATGGATTGGAGCGCCCTGGCAGGGGGAAGAGGCGATTCCAAAACCTAAAGGCGGGCCTAATGAACGTACTAAAATTTTGCTGTCAACTGACCGAAATCAGCTATCCATTACTTCTCCAATTCCAATTCCATCTTCCCGCCTTTTACCTCATATAACTCAAAATTCCCCACTTTTTTGGGACTGATATTTTGACCGTTGATCTTCCAACCGCGGTATTTAAGAGCAGGAAAAGCCAATTGAATCTGCCAGTCTTCCTGGCTTTGTTCAATCGTTAGTTTGAGCGTTTTTTGAGTTTTTTCGTAAGTAACCTTCAATTGATTGTCGCCTACCGTTATATTTTCCAATTGCGCATTGTCCCAAGTTGAAGGCATTTGCGGTTGAATGCGAATGAATTTTTTCGAAGCCATGGGCTGAATTCCAAAGAATTGTTGGACCAACGGAATGGCGTAACTGTAAAGCGTCCAAGCCTGCGTAAACATGCCGTAATCAGGCGATACTTCATACATGGAGCCCGGCAGCGCAAAGCTAAAAGCACGGGTCATGCGTTTGAGATAATCCAAGGCTTTATCAGGACGGCCGTAATTGTTTTCGGCAATGGCCTGTACGCCCGTAGGTAAAGTCATCACCGCCCCTGTATATGTAAAGGTTTTCTTGCCTTTGGCCGAAGAACTTACATCTTTTCCCGCCGATTCGTCGCGGTCGATTCCCGTCACAAACATACCGTAAGGATTGACAAATTTGTGCCCCGTTTCGAGCGCAATGAGTGCTTTGGAAGTATCGGCAATTCCCATTTCCATCGGTGTGTTTACGACCCAATTATGAAAAAGAACAAATCCTTTTTTTGTTTTGGCTGGCAGCCCCAACACCTTTGCTTCGGTAGCTTTGAGCTCGGAAATTGCCCACGGTTTTTTCAATGTATCCGCCCGCACAATGGCATCCTTTATCAAATGCAGGGTTTGTTCTTTGGTTCCGATAAAATCAGCGTATGATTGACTTTCGGCTACCCAAAAATCACTGTTTATTTTTTGCTTTAGCCGGCTGGCCGTTTTCTGATACTTGTTTGCCAGTGCTTTATCATTCATTTCATTAGCCATTTCTGCCGCATCTGCAAACGCTTTTTGGGTGTAGGCAGTTACGTCAATCATCTCACTGTTGAGTCCGTGGATTTCCATCATACCAAAACCGTCAGGAAGAAGATTGCCATCTTTGTCATTCTCCTTCATCAACCAATCCAGCCCTTTGTTGACGACGGGATAATACTTTTGCAAAAACTCTTTGTTGCCCGTCCATTCATAAACGGTCCAGATGAGCGTCGCAAACTGAGGGGTTTCGTTGATGTTACCGGGATTGAAAACGGCACCGTTGGTGGACATTTCGTGTAGTATTCGCCCGTTGCCCTTATTATTTTTTTCGGACTCTTTGACTAGTAAATCAATGGTTTTGTACACAATGTCAACATTGCCAATGGCCAAAACGCCTTGTAGAGAGTATTCATTATCCACCCCAAACCACCAAGGGTAGTCAGGCAAACCCGCCGCCAATCCGCGCCCTACTTCGGGTACGTCCCGAATCAGCCAATCGGAGTTGTATTTCAGCCAGTTAAAGGCCTGTTGAATGTCTTTGTCTGGGATGGTCAGTTGCGTTTTGGCGGCAATGGCTTTATAACGCTCTTTTTTTTCTTTCAACAATTGGACTGTATTTTTCTGAACCTCCTGGTACGTCTCCTTGACCTGCGACGAAGATTTATAAGAGCCTGCAATCGTAAAAGGGATAATGGCCGACGCATGAGCAGGAATTTCCAGTTCATAACTCAACGACGCATTGGCACCTTTCCCGGCAGGTTTGTAATCACACTGTGATTTGTCTTTTTGATGAGAGACGGGAGTGAGTGTTGAGCCGTAAGAGACGTACCATTCGTTCTGGCTGTCTTTTATTACCCAGCTTTTGGCAGATTCGTCATAGATTGCTATATCATTCCCGTCATTCATATTGGTGCGTTCTCCAAGCCACGTAGGTCGCAAATCAGAAACACCGTGGAAGTTGAAGATGAGTTTTTTGGGATTGCCGCTTTCGTTGGAAAGCGTATATTCAATTGCGACAGCCTCTTTGCCGTCGGGTACGAACTGGAGTCGTTCCACTTTCAAGCCTAAAGACGACAATTGATAAAGGTGTTCGTTGGCAAATGGATAATTGTAAAAAGTATCGGCTTGGGTGAGGCAAACAGTTTGCCCTTCCGAGGCGATTTCTGCCGTAAAACCGTCCATTAATTTGATGGGGTGATCCCAAATACCACCCATTTCGCCCGCTACGTGCCAACCGAGGTCGGGAAAAGAGCCATCTTGGTGGCCTACCAAATAAACTCGGTCACCTGCCGTAACGAAGGGCGAGTTAATGTACTCAGTTCTTCCTTTTAATTTTTCGACATCGGAAAAAAGCGATTTTAAGTTGTTGGGAGCTTCTTGGGTAGTTTTGCATTGTAAAAGCATCAATGCAAGGCAAAGTGTAGTTAAAATTTTCATCATCAATAGGTTATAGTAGTAGTAGCTAAAGGTAAACCCACAGCGGTTGTAACCTTATTGATGCAATTTACAATAATCTCTACAAACTCAAGAAACCATTGTAATTTGTATTTTACTATATTTACTCTTCTGTCCACCATTTTACGACTTATGATCCAAGAAAACCTACTGCTTATTTTAGCCCTTCTGTTTGCCATTTCGACGTTGGCAATGCTGAGTGAGATGCTTAAAGTGTCTTATCCTATTTTTCTGGTCATTGCCGGGCTTCTCATCAGTTTTATTCCAGGAATTCCCGTCGTTACTTTGCATCCTGACATTGTTTTTCTGCTTTTTTTGCCTCCCTTGCTCTATGCGGCGGCTTGGAATACATCGTGGCGAGATTTTTGGGCTGCACGCCGCGCCATTAGTATGTTGGCTTTTGGATTGGTGTTTTTTACTTCTTCGGCTATTGCGCTGGTTTCTCAAATGCTCA
>JBDHXS010000735.1:0-3166 GCA_039810845.1 Runella sp.
CATTTCTCCAAATCACCGAGGTAGCAGATTATGTAGGAAAATTACCTCAAGCAACGCGGGAACGCGGCATGGAGATTCGCATATTGGTACCGCGTTTTGGACTTATCAACGAACGCAAAAATCGTCTTCACGAGGTAGTCCGCCTTTCTGGTATCAACATTTCAGTCGGTGACGATGAAAAACCGCTGATTATTAAGGTCGCTTCTATCCCAAGCGCCAAACTACAAGTTTATTTTATAGACAACGAAGACTATTTTCATCGGAAGTCCGTTTTCTTAGATAAGGACAATAACTTTTTTGATGACAATGATGAGCGCGCTATCTTTTTTTGTAAAGGTGTACTCGAAACAGTCAAGAAATTGGGTTGGGCTCCTGATGTTGTTCATTGCAACGATTGGATGACGGCGCTTATCCCGTTGTATTTAAAAACCACTTACAAAAACGATCCGATGTTTAAGGATACTAAGTGTGTTTTTACTGCCTATAATAATGCTTTCAACTACAAGTTTGAAGAAGGCATTCTAGATAAAGCCAAAGCCATGGACGTTAGCGACGAGGCACTGGCGCATCTGCGTTCTGCTGATTTTGAAGGATTTATCAAAATTGGTTGTGTGTATGCCGATGCCGTAGTCAAAGCTGACGATGATTTTAGTGAAAGTTTAAACCGTATTTTTGATGAATTGCCCGAACGCAAATTGGAACTGGTCGAAGAAGACGAAAATTTTACTGATACCTACTACAACCTTTATAACGAGTTGGCTGGCTAACGCCACCCTGAGTCTAATCACCATTTTAGCTGTTACACTGGCTGCCTGTGAAGCCCCCAAAGAAATTGGCCTCCCACCAGAGGTCATTGCAGAGGTGCAATTTACAGATACCCTTACTGTACGTACCAGTACTGTTATGTTGGATTCCGTTCGAACTTCCAATACCCAGCAATTGTTGGTAGGGCTGTATCGTGACCCGATTTTTGGGCAAGTTAAGGCACAGCCTTTTTTTGAAGCAGGTAGTGCTCTGAATTTGAACCTTAATTCAGACGGGACTGTCAACACCAATACCTACGTATATGATTCTCTTACGCTGGAAGTTGCCTATTCATACTTGTATGGTGATACACTTCAGCCTTTTGAAGTGAATTTGCATCGTTTAACGGATACACTCCTTACAGGTAAAACGTATTATAATAATAGTTCGATTTCGTACCAGTCCACTCCCATAGCTAAAGCGAAGTTTACTCCCAACCCATCTACCAATAACACCATCAAGTTTAATTTACCGGCTTCTTTTGGTAAAGAAATTATGGATTTGAGTGGAAAACCCGAAGGTGCTACAGCCGCCAAGTTTATTCAGGCAATCAAAGGCTTTACCATGGTTCCTTCCTCGACAAATAGCATGGTAGTTGGCTTTTCTCCTGGTTCAAGTGGTATTTCTCTTAATTTGTATATCCACAATAGTGCTGATACCATTGCTTTGGTTAGACAATTTTTTGTTTCAAAACGTTTTAATCAGGTCAAGGCAGAGCGGCAAGGAACAGCTCTTAGCCAAATCCAACCGCTCAAACCACTTTCAGCGGCTCAAACAGGTGGCCTCAATTATGTTCAGGATGCCCTTGGGATAGTAACTAAAATTGAAATACCTTATTTACAAACACTGTTTAAAGATGGTAACATTGCAATCAATCGGGCAGAGTTAAACATTGTTCCCAATCAACCTGTACACGTAGGAGGGCTTTTTGGGCTTCCAAAAGGACTCACAATGGCCGAAACCGACGAAAGCAATCGTCTCTTGCGGTCAAAAGGTGATACGGAGCTTTTACTTCCCGTGGATGGGGCCACATTTCAATCTTATGTATTGCCACAGGTGGTGCTTTATTCCTCCAAATTTCGTAATTATAACTTTGTTCTTACCACTTATTTGCAAGCCGTTTCCATTGGTTTTAAGAAAAGTACTGGGCTGCTACTAATGCCAGTGAGTTTTGCTGACGCAGTTCAATCTTATGCTAATGGCTCCCAACCTTTAGCGGCTTACTATCCGTTTCTCAATAATAAACTCGATCGTCTGACAATTAATCCGACAAAAGAAAATGTAAAATTGATGATATTTTACACAGTTACAAAGTAGATTTTTTATCAGTAGTATTGTTTGAAACAGACATTTTGATGATATATAAAAGTGCGAAAGAGAACTCTTTCGCACTTTTTGTTTTTGTAATATTTCTTTACTTTTCGCTATTTTTACTAACTTTGATTGTATTAAATTAAGTTTCTTAAAAAAGTTTTTAGGAAGAAAAGATTTGGTAATTTTTTTTAAAAACCAACAGTCATTCCTTACTCACCTCAAAAATAAATTAGCATGTGTGGAATTGTAGCTTATGTAGGCCATAGAGAAGCCTGCCCTATCATTATAAAAGGACTCAAAAGACTCGAATACCGTGGGTATGATAGTGCAGGAATAGCACTACTCAATGGCAATGGTTTAAAGATTTATAAAAAAAAAGGGAAAGTAGCGGCACTTGAAAACGAACTTAAAACCAAAGATTTACACGCTACTGTTGGAATTGGACACACGCGTTGGGCTACTCATGGAGAGCCTAATGATGTCAATGCCCACCCACATTACTCATATCATAAAAAACTGGCGATTATCCACAACGGAATCATCGAAAACTACGCGACGATTAAACAAAATCTTCTCAAAAAAGGTCACGAATTTCGTTCAGAAACCGACTCAGAAGTACTTGTCCACTTTATTGAAGATATTCAGCAAGAAATTAACTGTTCGCTCGAAGAAGCCGTTCGATTGGCCTTACAAGAAGTCGTGGGGGCGTATGCCATCGTTTTAATCTCAGAAGATGATCCTACACAACTTATTGCTGCTCGCAAAAGTAGCCCTCTGGTCATTGGTGTTGGCGAAAATGAGTTCTTTTTTGCTTCGGATGCTACCCCTATTATCGAATTTACCAAAGATGTAGTATATCTGGACGACAATCAAATCGCACTGGCGCGCAACGGAGAATTGAAAATTGTCAATCTTGAAAACGAGCATCAGGCACCTTACATTCAGAAGCTTGAAATGGAACTGGAAGCCATTGAAAAAGGCGGATATGACCATTTTATGTTGAAAGAAATTTTTGAACAACCCCGCTCTATCGCTGACAGTATGCGCG
>JBDHXS010000736.1:0-3166 GCA_039810845.1 Runella sp.
AACATTACATCTTAAAAGGGTGGTAGAAAAGGATTTCTTAATTCCTTTTATTTATTCATTTCTTTAAGTTTTAATCTTGTGATGAGAAGATAAAGCATATTAAGTTATTAGTCATTTTTACTTTCTTATTAGTTTCCATATTAGGTTAATATTCTTTTTTCTATATTCTTTCCTTTCTGTGTCGGCATCTTCAAACCTTTCAAATTGATTGAGTAAGATGGCTAAACCTATGTATTTTGCTTCGCCATCTTCAGAAGTTAAAAATTGACTTTGTACAGGTGCGCTTACAATTGTTCTAAAACATTTAACATAAACAAATCCAATTATCATGATAAAAAGTAGTCCATACAGAATTAAGCGATTTATATGTATTTGTACATTCTTTTTTATTGATTCAATAGGCAGGGGCTTTGGCGAACGTACTGTACTGCGTTTTTTAGGACGAGAAGAAACAGGTTTCTTTTTAGGCTGCAAGGGTTTTGCATCTGGAACGTTTGACAACTCAATCACAGGGTAATAGTTTTTTTCAAGATTTTGTAAAAATTCCAAGGTTGCAAATCGAATGCGTTGCATACGTTCTGTATCTTTTGTCAGGCCCAGTAATTCATAACGTTTTAACTCTTCGTATTCACTCAGAAGTGAGATAAAATCATTTCTGTATATATTATTTTCTGGTAATGAATAAACCAACATTTCTAATGCATAACTTGTCTCTCCTCTCTCAATAATTCTTCTTATCTGGTTTGTGAATTGTTGAGTATTATACTGTGCCATACCTATGAATTGTTAAAATTAAGTCAATATTGATGTAAATGTGGGTTTGTTGATAAACAAGTGGGGTGAGATAAATCGACAAAATTATACCACCCCGATTTTATCCACTTCACCCATAAGCCTGTCCGTTTCCACCAATGCCGCAATAATGCGCCGGTAATGCGCCACATCCTCAAAATCGAGTGTCCTGTCCTTCCGGTCTTTCAACCACTTTTGCGCGGGCTGGTATCCGCCGATATAAAACTCCCAGGCAAGCGGCGGCACATTGTCGAAATACTGCGTATCATTGATATACACCCGACCTTTTTCATATCTGACTTTCCGTACCACATTGTTGCCATCTTCCGGGTACTGCGTAATGTTCTTTTCAACCGCCGGACTTTCCAGTAAATGCGCCTGCCGTAACTGACTGCCCAACGCGACCAATGCCCAAAACGTTGCCGCATCTTTCGGGTAGGGTACACGTGGAAAATCAATCTTCAAAAACTCTTTATAGGTTTCGCGGTACGTCGGCGAATGGAGAACGGCATAGATGTAATCCAGTATATCAACCGGCGCGAAAGTTGGCCGATATTCCGGCCGCACTTCCACACTATCCGCCATGCAAACATTACCGGCCATTTCTTTTTCGGGGACAAAAGACAGCCCTAAACGTTCTGCTATATGTTGGACAATTGCGGCGTTGAGGTTCGGAATCCTCCCAATTTTGTCTATTGTAGTTTGTGACGAAGAGTTACTAAAAAGATAAAGAGGGAATACACTCGCTCTCTCCTTTGTTTGAATAGAAATAGAATTTCCGTCAGAAATTTTATCAGTTACAAATACATGTTGAAAGTCAAACGAGCTTTGTTGCTTGCAAACGATTAAGGTAATATTGCTTTTGTCAAATACATTATCCATTACCTCACTACGTGGATAGGCCATTATGCCTTTTGATTTTCCAGTGTAATACGTTTTTCTTATATCAAAGGGTCTGTAAAAAAAATCGCCAAATCTACCATTGCTATTCAGAATGTCCTGTTTTGCCGTTTGTACTTGCCAGTCTCTTCCGTCCTTATCAATGCTATGCTTTGCTCTTATTTCGTTTAAAGGTAGGTTCCTGAAATCATTTATTATTGCATCAATTTTTGATTGGTCAAACTGTATGACAACTGAATCGCGTTGTGTTTCAATCCCAACTGAAAATATTTTAAATAATTCAGGAAGGCTAAAACCATTTTGATAAGAAAGATTTGCAGTAAAGTCCTTTGGAACAAAAAAGTAATTTGGTGATTCGCATATGAGCAGATTAGAAACTGAATCATTCAACGACCGCGTACTTAATTCATGGTATTTTGATTCTCTCTTCCCCCAAAAATCTGAATGATAAATAGTTGCCAATTCATTTTTCTTTTTTTTATTATTCTTGATAAAAATATTTATGCTTACCCCCTGCATAATATCAAAAATGTTCTGATCAACAGAGCCGTCAGGGGATACCTCTTTTTTCTTCGCATTTCCATGTAAATCTAATATGTAAATCTTGTCGAAACTTTTTAACAAACTCTTTCGCATTTGTTTGTGAGTGATACCATCAATAAAACTATTGTTTGTGATAAATGCTAATACTCCTTCTCCATTTTTATCAACTAAATGCTGCCCCAAACGTATAAATTTGATGTAATCATCATCAAGATTTATTTTTCGTTCTGCCAAATCTTTTTTGTACTCAGTAATCAAATTTTGTATCCAGGGGCTTTTATTCGTGCTGCTCACTGAATATGGAGGGTTTCCAATCACTACCATTACAGGCGCATCCCGTTTTACATTATTTGCTTCATTCGCTTCATCGCTCAACCAATTGGAAAACAACGTTCCGGCGTCGGGGTGACTTTCTTCTAAAGAGTTGGTCAGGTACACGCGAAAGCGTTGGTCTTTGGTCGGCTTGAATCCCGTTTCACTCAGCAGTAAGTCGAGTTTTAAATGCGCCATTGCATAGCTCGCCATTAGCAATTCAAAACCGTACAGGCGCGGTATCAGGTTGTTTTCCACATAGTTGCTCCATATACCTTTTTGCCCTTCAAACTTTTGGTGTATTTGCCGGATAACTTCTGCCAAAAAGGTACCGGTGCCGGTGGCCGGGTCGAGTATCTGCACTTTATGTACTTCTTTCTCTACCTTTTTTCCCTGTACGTCAACTTTTATTTTTGTTTTGGAAGTGTCGGCCAACCCTTGTGAAAGTCCGAATTCCATTTTCAGAATGTCATCAACCGCCCGCACGATAAAATTCACAACAGGTTCAGGTGTGTACCATACACCACGCGCTCTCCGAAGTGCCGGATCGTATGCTGCCAGGAAGGTTTCATAAAAGTGAATAACCGGGTCTTCCTGTTTGGTGCGGGTGCCGAAATTC
>JBDHXS010000737.1:0-3161 GCA_039810845.1 Runella sp.
GCTACTCACGCCTGGATGATGCGTAAGCGTATCTGAGTTTTCAAAAGTAGCTACGAGTAGTTGCTGCTTGTTTGGCGATATGATATACGAAATCACATTTTGGCTATCTGGAATAGTCAATGCCTTCACCTTCACCGTTGCATTGTCAGTTTGTGGGAAAATGGGGGTCTGGCCCGATTTTGAGAAACATGAAAATAATGTCAGTAAAGAGCCGAGCATAAATGGGTAAGCCGTCTTCATTTTTTTTGCTAATGATTAATGTAACAAAAGTATTAGGTGATGAAAGGAAGAGGGGGAGCAGTTTGTATCTGGCTTAAATACAGCAAAAAATGGGGGCAATTACTTGATATTTGGTAGGGCTATACTTCCTTTCAATGCTTAAGTTTATGTCAAAACGCTGCTTACGCTTAAAAATACAAACAAGTTAGTATTGAAATCGCCTCCTTCAGTCAGCGACCTTTGTAGCATCAAAACAGCCAGAAAATAAGCAGGTTATAAAAATACAAACAAGTTAGTATTGAAATGACCTTCACCAATCAACCAACTTTGCATCATCAAAAACAGCCTTGAAAACAAATTTTAACAAACCAATCAATTCACAATCAAAACCAATCAATGCCATGAAAAAAGTAATCGTAGTACTCAGTTTTTTAGTAGTTGTAGTTGCCAACCAAGTATTGGCGCAAAGTACAGGTAAAGTTCAATACCAAGACCTTCATTTTAGCGCTCGACTCAGTGAGGGGCTTAATACTGTACAAGTACCGAATGGAAGAGGGATAATTCGTTTTGTAAAGCGAGGAGATTCATTCTCTAACATGACATTCCAAGATGCTACGGGCAAAATTGAAAGAATCACTCCTAACGATGGTAGCACTGATGGTGCTCCAACCCCCGAATGTAAGTGTCCAATGCCTGATGCTTGCTACTCAACTCCGAATAAAAACATCGGTTTATGTATGTGTAAGCCTTGTGAGCTGACCAGCGGCGAAGAATACAATATTGTTATGCTGCTTCCAGCAGTTCAAAAAGTACGGGAAGCGGCTTCTTACTAATTTCCACGCGAATTTTTCGAGACATTAGGTCAAAAAAATCATATTAAAGGTTGGGAATAGTGAGTTAAAATGAAGAGGCTTGTCGTCAGATAGCCTCTTCCCCGTTCTAACTCATAAACCTACCGCTTCAGTGCTTCAGAACTGCACTTGAGTTTTTCTTTTTAGAAAGTAGAGACGCAGTAAAATAGCTTTGTAGGTCTTTTCCCATAACTGTTATGATCTTCTTTGGCAATCTTGCACTTTTATTGGCTTTCATTGGTTACTTTAGTCTTATCTCTATGGCAGGCAAACCCACTCCAGGCGGAGATTATGGCGTCGGACATGCCTTTGTGCTGTTGTTTGCATACGCTGCCTTAGCTATTGGTATTAGTATTACCACGTCACTTCTCTATTGGAAAGGGGGCTTTAACTGGGTTTCCGAAAAATCCTCTGTACGAAATACCTTAATAATTGTGGGAGGTATATCGGTATTGATTTTTAGCTTTTTTGCCGCTATGAACGGCGATGGTGGGACTCCTTGGGTGATGCGGATTTTAGGGAAATATGTGGTAGTCTGGGCTTTACTTCCTTTGTTATTAGCAGGAGTTGTGTTGGTCAATAGTCCATTACAAACTGCGCTTCCTGCTATTTTATGGCAGTGGGCACTCAAAAGCACCGTATTGCTCAGTGTAGTGAGCTGTTTCTTTATCATAGGCGAATGGCTTGTCAATATTCCGATTTCGGTAGTCCAACATGCCAAAATGAGAGATGCTGAGGAAGCCCACAGGCATCAAGAGTTTTTAGATCAAATCGCGAAAACTAACGCACAAACAGAATTGGTGATGATTTTGGTGTTTACTACCAAATACCATGATCCAGAGGTTAGAAACGCTGCTTTGGCCAAAATCAAATCTAACCCCGAATGGCAACAGTATCTTGTGAGCCGGTTACAAACGCCTTGGGCAGATGAAGTTTTCTCATTTTTAGCCGATAATGAAGTGGATAATAAAGCCTTGTTTCCGAAAGCTATTGAAGCGGGTGTTTTGGAAATGGCTAAAAAATTTAAAGAAAGCATGCTTGGTACGCATACGTTTTATGATGGGCAGTTTTATTCCGAAACAGAGGATGTACTGGAAACTATTGCCAAGTTTGAAGGTTTGGGTGTGGACTATGCTCCTGGTGTTCGTAAACTACGGAAAGCATTGGATACTCCGCTCAAGCCCTATCAACATGGTGCAAATTTACAGTGTATTCCTGTATTGGATAAATGGCTTACAAAACATGGAGAATCCAAATAAGACAGACGAATGCGTTGTGGATACAGAAGTTCCTCTTTCTGAATTTGCGACTTCTATTTACAGTTTACTAAGTTAAAACAGCGGTTTAGTAATAAAAAACAACGCTTCAAAAAAGCATAATTGAGCGTATCATACTGCTCTGCTACTTTTGGACTAACAATCAGTTGGAGACCGCCAATTATTTATTCAAAATAGCCGATGGTTCATTGATGATTGCCTGCTGTAACATCGGCATTTCGCTTTGTTTCACCAATTGTCTCTCAATGTTATTTTATCTTAAACCTTTTACTCAATATTAACAGCTATGGATGCAAAATTTTGGTTTGACTCATGGGATAAGGGCGGTTTCTACACCAGCTTTCATCGTCGCGACATTCACCCCTATGTATTAAATTATCTCAATCCAATTGAATTAAGGGGGAAAACTGTTCTTGTCCCGCTTTGTGGTAAGAGTTTGGACATGATTTACCTCGCGGCTTTTGCCGACAAAGTAATTGGGGTAGAAATCGTTGAAAAGGCTAAATTAGAATTTTTTGAAGAAAACCAAAACTGGAGAAGAAAAATATGTATAGAAATAAACATAAACCTCCAGAGAGCATTTCTATAAAGGACAAAACTCCTGGTTCGGTATCATTCGACATTTTGCCATTCATTATAGTGAAGACTGAGGCCAATAGACTTGATAAAACCCCATAAAAAATAGCCCATTCATAGCGACTGGGAGTGTCTAGACTGAATTCTTGAATCTTGTTCCCATTAGCAATAAAACACATGCCAACAATAGCGATGACACTTATCAATATTTTTTGGATAGAAATGGTTTTTGAAGTTC
>JBDHXS010000738.1:0-3157 GCA_039810845.1 Runella sp.
ATTGGCGGAAAGACTTTTTACCAAGCGGAAGATATTCAGAAGATGATGGAGGGCAATAAACGATGACAAAAGAGTCCATTCTGGAACAGACCCACCGAGGCTTGGACGTATTTCGGCGATTTATTGCGGGGAATTGGCAGGTGGGGAAAAACTTCAAAAATCCTCATTACGACGACAAAAAGGCCTCTTGCCATGTGTATTTTGATTCCCAATCCAATCAATACAAAATCAAGGATTTTGGCGATGCTTATTATCAGGGCGATTGCTTTGCTTTTGTAGGTCAGATTAATGGCCTTGATGTGAGAGATGCGTCGGATTTTCAGGAAATCATGCGGTTGATTGTGCAGCACCTTGACTTGAGGATAGACCCCCAAATTGAAGCGAAATATCCCCCAAAAACGTACCTTCGACCCGAAGGGGCTAACTACGAATGGGTGATGGTGGCCGATGCCTCCAAATACAAAGCGGCAAAAACGGAGCCTGTCAGCGTTGAGTTTGAGATAAATACCCAACCCATGACCGAGGGCGACTTGTTGTTTTGGCGACAGTACGGTATTACGCCAAAAATACTTGACAGGTATCAGGTGGTGAGCATTCAGCGATTCAGTGCCATCAACAAAGAAGGCAAGAAATACACGGTGGTGCAGCGAGAGTCAGAACCCATTTTTGGGTATCAGCACAAAAGCTACGTAAAGGTATATCGGCCAAAATCAGAGCTACGATTCCAGTTTTTGGGTCAAAAGCCCGACAATTATATTTTTGGCTTGGATTATTTACCCTCTCGTGGAGATGTGCTTTTTATCACGGGTGGGGAAAAAGACGTAATGAGCTTGGCCGCTCACGGTTTTTCGGCGATTTGTTTTAATTCAGAAAACGCTGCCATTCCTGCGGACGTCATCAAAAAGTTGTCGTATCGTTTTCGGCACATTGTACTACTGTATGACGTGGACAAAGCGGGGATTGAGGCAATGATTCACCATTTGAAAGCCCTGAAAAGCTACGACCTCAAGCACCTTACGTTGCCTTTGTCGGGGACGAAGCAAGAAAAAGATGTATCGGATTTTTTTCGGATGGGAAAGACGGCCGAGGATTTGAAACGACTTTTTAATCAGTTGTTGGAAAGCCTCTACGCCCAGACGTTTGCGATGCTGCGTTCGTGCGAAATAGATTTTGATAACCCACCCATTACGCCCAAGCCGTTGATAACGATTGCAGGGGTGACCGTTGGCAGTCCAGGTAATTTGTTGGGCATCACGGGCAGTGAAGGCTCGGGCAAATCAAACTTTTTGGGTGGCATGTTGGCGGGGGCATTGGCCAACCCTACCCAGATATTGGACGGTCGTACCGTGGATAGTTTGGGAACAAAGGTGTTACCCAACTATACGGAAAAAACGGTTTTGTACTTCGATACCGAGCAGTCGGAAGACCAGTTGTATCGCAACTTGAACATCGTTTTGCAACGTTGTGCGCTTAGTAGTCCACCCGAATGGTTTAAGGCGTATTGCCTGACGAATCTAAGCCGTCGGGAGCGATTACAGGTGATATTGCAGTCGGTGGACAAGTTTCATCATCAGTTTGGCGGTGTCCATTTGGTGGTCATTGATGGCATCGGCGACCTGATTGGGAGCCTCAACGACGAGCGTGAAAGCATCAGCCTCATTGAGGAATTGCACCGAACGGCGGGAATTTATCAGACTTGTGTGCTGTGTGTACTTCACTTGGTGCCCAACGGTGTGAAATTGAGAGGTCATCTGGGTTCGGAGTTGCAGCGCAAGTCATCGGGCATACTTTGCATCGAGAAAGACGAGAATACGGACGTGAGTTGTGTACGGGCGTTGAAGGTGCGCAGTGGTAGTCCGTTGGATGTCCCGTTGATTCAATTTGCGTGGAACAAAGAACTGGGTTATCATACCTACGTGGGGGAAAAGTCGAAGGATTTTAAGCTACAGCGTAAGATTGAGGATTTGACTTCGTTGGCGTCGGAAGTGTTTTCGACGAATGATAAAATCAGTTATACGGAGTTGATGAATCAGCTATCGGAGACGATGGGGGTGACGGAGCGGATGGCCAAGAATTACATCAAATTCATGCGGGAGCACGGTATTATTGAACAAAAACACAAAAGTGCTGATTTTGAGTTGATTAGCTCATAGGGTAAGTTTTGGGAAATTGGGAAATGACTATATAGGTGATTTCCCAATTTCCCAAACTTTTCAATGGGCTAAAAAAGGCAGGTGGTTTACTAAAAAAAGTGGAGAAAGTGGCTAAGGTATCAGTAATCAATAAAACAGAAAATACGGTAACAAAGGGGTATTGTAGGACTAGAATCGCCATTGGATAACTTTTTCAAATTTTTCTTGGAGTTAAAATAGCCCTTTAGTAGCTTAGAAGCCGAATCCTCAACGATACGCTCTAACTATGCCGCACCTGTACATCTCGCGTTTCTTAGGCTGTTTTTTACTCTATCTTACCGCTACAAATCTCGTCGCGCAAGCACCCGTTGCCGGCAATAACTTCGGCTATACCCAAGGTTCATTTGGGGTTTCGGATGGTGGGGCAGCTACCTACTACATTCCATTTGTGATTCCTGCCGGAACAGCAGGGTTGCAGCCCAAAATCGGTCTAAGTTACAGCAGTCAGGGAGGAAATAGTTTTGTAGGTTTGGGTTGGTCGTTGAGCGGTCTGTCGAGTATTACCCGCAGTTCAAAGACCAGAGCACAGGATGAAACAGCAGATGCCAATCAGCAAACCAAAGCGGTTTCATTGGGAATTTCCTATGCGAAATCAGACCGTTTCAGTTTGGATGGAGAACGATTGGTTTTAGCACCTGAGTCTGTTAATACAGGTATCCCATTCGATGATAATTACGGCAACGACCAAACGGTGTATTATACTGAGCAAAACAGTTTCAGTAAGGTAGTTCTGTATGAAAATGCTTCTACGCTGAGTCCCCAGTATTTTAAGGTTTTTACTAAGTCGGGGTTGATTTTTGAGTACGGAAATTCAACCGGCAGTCGGGTAGTTGACCCTACCAAAAATGTAGCGTATCAGTGGCTGGTCAATCGCATTGAAGATAGAAAAGGAAATTACATGACTTTTTCCTATACTCAGGATGCGGCAACAGGAGAGGTATATCCCGATAAGATTGAATATACCG
>JBDHXS010000739.1:0-3157 GCA_039810845.1 Runella sp.
TTTTTGCCAAAGGAGTTTGTTTCCGCGTCCTATGTACAAAAATGCGACATCCTTATGGGCAAATCTGTATTTTAATGATTTGGTAAAATTTCGTATTTCCCAAAGACAGGGACCGCAGGTGGTTCCCCAAAAATCTCCATAGACTGCTTTGCCCACCAGCATTTTATGGTCTAACAGATCCGAAAGATTTTCAATGGGTTCATCGTCAATAATCGTAATTTTTTTTTCCTTATTGATTGAATACCAAATAGTTTGTGCAATAATCGAAAGGCCAATCAGTAGAGTTGTTATTCCCAAAAACGGAAGAACGGGCAGCCTATTTCTTTGATTTGATTGCAATAAAATAAAAAAGATAGCTCCGATAGAAATCAATAATAAGAAACCGAAACCGTAGATTTTGAGATTGATTTCAACTTCATTTTTCAGGAAATTATCAAGAACCTCCGTTTTGAGTTTTTTATCATCTGGCAGAAAATGGACGGCATAAATCATTTCCTCCTTAATTTCTGTTTTCCACGCCATACAAGCTTCAATGATTTGAAACAGGAAAATGGGAAGTAGAAAAATGAGTGGGAAGACACCCCAAAAAGTTCTAAGTCTTTTCATCTTTGTCGTCGCTTAATGGTAAGAAAAATGGCTGTTAATGGGTATTTGATGGCTCAAAGGTATCCGTAGTGCTTACGCCAATGTAAAAACTGTGACGAATGTTCTAAAAAATGGGATGGATTTACAACGATTTAGACAAAGAAGGCGTCTTTTAGGAAAACGCCTCAGGAAGCTATGAAATATCTCCTTTACCTTTTATTGTTTTTGTTCATGGCCAATTGCCGAGACAAAAATGTGGCTCCCGAAATCTTACAGCCTCTGGTGGGAAAATGGCGTTTGGTGGCCTATGAACGGGTGGAGAATGGCAGCAAAGTTTGGAAGGAAGTGGACCCGCATTCACCTTCGTTTGTCTTTTTTCGCTTCGACGGAGTTGTCTTAGACAGCAAGGAACTACCTTACTGTTGTCCGCCTTCAGCGCTGAATATCAATGGGAAAAAATTTGAAATTGTGCCTAAAGCTGTGATTCCCGAAAATCCTGTCTGTGCGTATGTGGATTGCATCGGCTGTGCAACCTGGGAAATAGAATTAACTGGAGATGAGTTTATCCTCCAACTGTGCGGATGGTCTAAAAGCAAATACGTTCGCGTTCCGTAAGGCTACGCTAATGGAATACCCGTCTCTTTCGCTACTTTCATGACATACAATCGTGCTTCGTCGTATTCTTCGGCAGTACGCAGGTGTTCGAGCATCAAAGGCACTTCGCGCGGGAGCTCAATTACATTGCGTAGGTAAGTTACGTAGTCCATGCCACCGCGCCCAGGCATGGTTTCGGCAAAATGTACATCCTTTCCCACTACATCTTTGGCGTGGCAGGACACGATCCACTTTCCCAGTTTTTTGAATGTATCGTTAATCAATGCCGTGTTTTGATAAAACCGTTCGGGAGAGTTGATGATGTTGGCAATGTCAACGTGGGCTGCAAAGGCTGGTCGGTCAATGGCTTTGATGAACTTCAGGCAGGAGTCGGCGTCGTTGGGCAGGCTCCAACCCATCATTTCCAATGCAAATTTGGTCGTTTTGGGTTTAACAGCGTCAATTACTTTACGGCAGTTTTCGACTGTGGCATCAAAATATTCTTTGGTCAAATTTCGGGCATCTGGTCCGTCCCAGTGTTTGGGATTGTACGAACCCGCAATATCAATGCAGGTCAATGCGCCTATTTCTTCTGCCAGCGCCAACCGTTCGGTGACGTAATCGAGGTTTTTCTTTCGTTTTTCAGCATCTTGGTCGAGCATATTTACCCAAGCACCAACCTCCGCAATGATGACATTTTGCTCTGCAAACGCTTTTCGAATGGCTTGAATTTTAGTTGTTTCTCCCACTTTTACCGCAGGTACATAAGCGGCACTGTACCCCAAACGCCGATGTTCTTTCGCCAATTCTACCGGGTCGTCACTTTTCAAAAAAATAGGCCCACCCAAGCGCAATGAAGTCGAAGCTACCTTAAATTGAGGCAATAGCGCAGCACCTGCCAATAGCGAGGAAGATTGAAGAAAGCGGCGACGGGAGAGGGGTCTCATCAAGTATAGTTTTGAATTTTGCTATACAAGTATGAAATCAATGATTTATAATGCAATTGCAATCTATAGATGCTTTCAGCGTGACAAAAAGTAGCCAAATTGTCAATATTCTCCGTTCGATAAATTTTCTAAAATAAATTTACTATTGAATCGTTGCGAACATAATAACACACCAAATCAAAATCTATATGGCCATAAAACGATACTTAGAATTGGTAAAACGAGTTGATTTGCTTATTAGGAAAAAAGCGACCGGCAACCCTCCACAAATGGCAGCTAAACTTGGTCTTTCTCTACGGGCTTGGCACTACCTCCGCGATGAACTCATCGAAGATTTAGCTTTCCCGATAGCTTACAGTCGTAGTAGGCAGACTTACTATTATGAAGCTTCTCCGCCTGATTTAACTACGCTGTTTGCCCGCTTACTGGCTCATCCCCCTCGTAGTTTGAGAAATGGCAACGATGAAATAAGGGGGGGTAATACACTGATTATCAGTTATTTAAATTGTATTTATTCCTCGCATAACAAAAAAATAACATGAAAACTTTAAAAAATTTAATTCAATGCAAGCCAATTGCACTGAACGTTTTTAACATTGCATTGTCAAATTTTTCCAACTAATGTTATGAAATATCTATCTCAAAACTTGCTAAAAGTAATTGCACTCATTTGTATTTGCAGTATTCAAAATACAATGGCACAGGTTTTCTCCAAGACTATTTTCCTAAATGGAAACCTTTCATTTAAAGATAATAATAGCACAGTTACTGTTCATAAAAAACCTAATAATGACATTTATGACCTAATCCGAAATCAGGCTCAATTCAATTCTTCATTAGGAGTAGGTTATCCTCTTTTTAACAGACTTATTATTGGTGGAGCATTCAATTACAATTTCAGGAAAGAAGAGTTTGGCTCAACAGCCCTATTAACTAATCGAAACTACCATACATTTACTTGGGGACCCTTCGGGCGTTTCTACATCATTAATAAAAAAGCAGGTCTTTTTGCAGAATTAAAATATTTAATA
>JBDHXS010000740.1:0-3149 GCA_039810845.1 Runella sp.
CAGATCAAAATCCTGAATGCCCGTCATGGCTGTTAAAATGTTCCAAAGGCCGTCTTTTTCGGGGCGCTCAAACTGCCAATGGTCTACGATGGCTTTTTTGTAATTGGCCTTGAGTGTGTCGTTGAAGGCATAACGGTACAGGCCCCAATAACCCATATAGTACATTTCATCGTCGGAGTGATTCCAGTCACCGGAAAGCATTTTGCTCCATTCACTGGAATTGGCCGGTGCTTGGCCGATGATTTTCATGGGGCGCATCAGGTTTTCGTAATACCCGTGTTTCTTCATCAACTCAAACGCCTTGGCTTTGTATTTTTCTTTTTTGGTAAAATGATAAGCCGTTTGCAACATCGCTGTGATGTTGGACGAATTGAGCTTGCGGTCGCCGACATTGATGGGGAAGTTATTGACATAATCGGGGTGCCATTTTCCCCATAAAGTAGGTTTGCCATCCCAGTCCACCAAGTACATATCATTTTTGATAATATGGCTCATTAGCGTATCAATCAGCGCAATGGAGCGTGATTTGAGGTCTTTGTCATCAATTAATTCGGCCATAGCGCCAAACGCAAAAATGTGTCCGATGACCTCATCGCTGCTGGTAGTTGATTTCCAGTCCCATTCAGGGTCGGAGGTGCGCCGCCAAGGCTTGTCCTCGTACTTATAACCAGTGCGCTCAAATGACCGCGACGGAAAACCTGGTACGTCATTGATAGTGTACAAACGCTCCATCGCATCGAGCGACTCGCGGCAATATTGCAATGCTTTGGGGTCTTTGGTGGCCGCGTAGCGGAAAATCTCGCCGCCCAAATACATCGAAGTCCAAAGCCCGTCGTTGTCGGAATCCTGCAATCGGCCCGTGCTCAAATTGCCGTTTTTCATGTGACCCAACGTACCGTTGAAGCCGTTGCGAATGTGGCGCGTGCGTACCTGTTTGTCGTAAAAATCTGCTTTCTCTTGCAAGGTCATTTTCGTAAAAATGATTTTTCCGACGCCTTTATCGGTCAAAATCAATACCGAATTTTCGTCGCCTTTGGCAATGTGAATCACCTTGTCGGAAGGAATCCAGCGCTCAGAGGCGTAGTAATTGAACTTGCCGTCGGACTTGCGCATAAACGCCCCCAACGCAGAACCAAACCACAATTGATTGTCAATGACCGAAATACAGGTCAGCTCCAGACAAGGCAGTTTTTGCTGAATCGGCGTGGTGATCTTGCCCGTTTTGTCCAATTCGAGGTAGCCGTTTTTAGTACCGACCACGATTTTTCCCGAAAACAACTCAAAGCAGGTCAGGTCGTTGGCCGAATAGATTTTTTGCAGTTTTTTGTCTTTGCCCGAAACCGAATAAACGGCGTTTTCGGAAAGTGCGTAAAACAAATCGCTGCCGGCATCGTATTTCAAATCCAGCACTTTACCGCTGCTGATGCTCTCTTTCCACGGGGTTCCTTCTTTGGGGAGGTATTCCAATTGCGAGCCGTTGGAAATCAAAAAGCTGAAATCCTTTCCTCCCGCCAACAGATACGCGTCTGACAAAGAATGTTTGGTGAAAAGCTTGCCTGCCCATGCGTTGCTCAACACGGCTTTGTCGTCGATCATCACGAATTGACGTTGGTACAACCCCAAATTGGCGATTTTCTTGTCGGCGATGGGTCGGTACGAGCCATCTTTTTCCAACGTACCCGGGTACAAAAATTGCCCCGCGTACAATTGGTACAGGCTCGATTTGGTGCTGACTTTGATGGCCCCGTTGAGGTCGGTATAGGCTTTGAGCGGCTCGGCGGTTTCTTTGAAATAGTATTTGATGCTATAATCCTGTACAAACGGTACGTCTTGGTGGACAGGCTGTTTGGGTTTTTGAGCAAACAGTACAGACGAACTCAGCAGTGCGCCCAAAAGAAGAAAGTGACACTTCATAAAAAGGGAGTATTGGTGTTGAATCAAACAGAACGATTCAGCGAATCGCATTTACGTTTATAGTACGCGGTATGCGGGCGTTAGGGCTATTTGGGAGGGCGAAAAATAGGGGCAGTCGCTCGCTTTTAGCGAGTGACTGGTATTCACAGGCCCCAGGCCGTACAATCATAACAGAGGCCGGAGGCCTGATAATAGTTGTCACTCGCGGGACGCGAGCGACTGCGGGTAATTTCTTTGATTTTGATTGTTGTTCCTAAATACGGAACTTTGTCCTTTGCTTTTTGATTCAATCAGTCAATGAGAGTAGTATCTAAAACAAGATTAAAGGAGTTTTGGGAACAATACCCGGACGCAGAAACGTGACTGTTGCATTTGTTCAGGAAAATCACCGACAAAGAAAAAGTGTATGAGACACCAAGTGATATTACGAACGATTTTCAAAAGTCAGACTTTGTTGGTAACGGTCGTATTGTTTTTAACATCTCCCATAATAAATACAGGTTAATCGTTTTGTTTATCTTCCAAACTCAGATTTGTTATGTCCGCTTCGTTGGTACACATTCCGAGTATGATAAGATTAAGGATATTCAAACTGTTTAGATTTTAACTAACCTTCATCATGGATACATTAACGACTAAAACAATTAAAACACAGGCACAATACGAGCAGGTAATGGCTAAAATTGAAACCTTGCTTGACAGTGAGCCCAATAGTGCAGAATTTGAACTTCTGGAAGTGTTGTCAATCTTGGCTGATGAATATGAGAATAAAATATGTCCAATGCCTGAGTTGGATCCTATAGAGGCCATTAAATATGAAATGCAGGAGAGAGGGCTGCAACAAAAAGACCTTGTTCCTTATATCGGCAGTAAAAGCAAAGTTTCTGAACTATTGAACAGAAAAACGGGCTTAACTATCAAAATGATAAAATCTTTGTATCACGACTTTGGTATTCCGGCGAGCGTTTTGCTCGCCCGATAGACGGCCCGAGCCGTGACGACTATTCTCAGGCCTCCGGCCCCGGTCATATTGTACGGCCTGAGGCCTGTAAATGCCAGTCACTCGCGGGACGTGAGCGACTGCGGGAGATTTTTTGTAATTTTTTATGAAGTATAATGGGCTTTGTTGCATGAATCCCCCTTAAAAGTGGCTAAAAGTAGAAAGCACTGTTAACTTTGAGATCGCCAAACCACCAAAGTTACAAATCCCAATGGGAACCAGTGCTCGCCCAAAT
>JBDHXS010000741.1:0-3148 GCA_039810845.1 Runella sp.
GGGTGATTGCTCACGGCCATTGAGGTAAGCAAATGTTTTTTCGTCGGGGGCAATCATACCACCACGCGCACCCATTTCAATCGACATGTTACAAACCGTCATACGGCCTTCCATGCTCATATTTTCAAATACATCTCCTGCGTATTCGACGAAATAACCCGTAGCACCGCTGGCCGAAATTTGAGAAATGATGTACAATACCGCATCTTTAGGAAGGACACCTTTGCCCAACGCACCGTTGATAGTAATGCGCATTTTCTTAGGTTTGGGCTGCATGATACACTGCGATGCCAATACCATTTCTACTTCCGACGTACCGATACCGAAGGCGATTGCCCCAAATGCTCCGTGGGTAGAAGTGTGTGAGTCGCCACAAACAATCGTCATACCAGGGAGAGTAATACCATTTTCTGGCCCAACTACGTGTACGATACCATTTTTTTTGTGGCCCAAGCCCCAGTGTGAAATACCGTATTTGGCGGTGTTAGTTTCCAACGCCTTGAGCTGATTAGCAGAAAGTGGGTCAGCGACTGGCAAGTGTTGGTTGATGGTAGGGGTGTTGTGGTCGGCCGTAGCAAACGTACGGTTCGGGAACAACACGCCAATGCCTCTGCTTTCCAAGCCCAAAAATGCTACGGGGCTGGTTACTTCGTGAATAAAATGGCGGTCGATGAACAATACATCGGGTCCGTCTTCAATCTTGCGGACAACGTGCGCATCCCACACTTTGTCGAAGAGAGTTGTTGCTTGGTTTGACATATCCATTTTGAGATTAATGCAATGGGAGAATAATACGTTACAAAATTGCAGGAATCTACCCAAAGTGACATGACGCCCTTCGCTCAAACAATAGCGATTTTAGTTCAATTGTATTTTTTTGGCGTAAAACCGTATTTCTCTTTATAGGCTTTGATAAAATGAGAAACACTCTCATAGCCAATTTCCATACTGACTTCTGACACGTTTTTGTTGGCGTTTTTGAGTAAGAAAGCCGCTTGTTCGAGGCGTTTTTGTTTGATCCAGTGAGCAGGCGAGGTATGAAATTGGGCTTCAAACTCGCGTTTAAACGCGGATAAACTTCGCCCCGAAAGGTGTGCTAATTCGCTTATTGTCAGTGGTTTTAGGTAGTAGTTGTTGAGTAGGTATTCTAAGTCCGTTTTTTGCCCTTTGTAAATATTAAACAAAATGGTTTTGAGCTGACTGGAGCCGTCGATTTCTAACAGATGAAGTAGTAGTTCCTGAAACTTGAGTCGTAAAAATTGATTCAAGTAGGGCGTTTGTGAGTTGAAATAGGGAAAGAGAGAATCAATGAACTTCTCAAAAGCCGAAGAGGATTGGAGCACCAAAATAGGTTGGGGATTTTCGACGTCCGCTTTGTCGAATAATGTTTGGTTTTGGCTTACAAACTCTTTCAGTAACTTTTCGTGAAAGAAAAAAACAAGGCTGCGGTAGTCGCTTCCGATAGATTCGTTCATGGAATAGCAGCCCCGTTGGAAAAATAAAATTTGCCCCTTGCGAACGTGCAGGTCTTGGTTGGGGGAGATAAACTTCTTTTCGCCCTCCAGCACGACAACGACGGCATGTTCTTCAAAGAAAATCTCGTTACGCTCGGGATACACATCGCTTCGGTAGGCCACAAAAGTTGTGTCCTGAATTTTCAGAGACTGAAACTGTTGGGCGCTGATGGAAGAAGGGACGCGAAGCATGGGGGGCGGTTATCGGTTAATGGTTATCAGTTATCCGACGGAAACGCTCCTCCGCTTTTCAGAGCCTCGTATTCGTCGCCGATGGCTTTGTATTGGGATACCAAAAACTTCTGTAATTCTTCATTGAATACTTTTTTGTCGGTTTCCGAAAGAGAATCGTATAAATCTTTCAATTCTTGGTTGATGGCCGCTTTTTCGGCTTCGTCGCGCGCATTGATGGCACGCACGTGGTATTTTCTGAAATCAAAGTTCATTGGTTAGTTCTTTCTTGTTCAAGTATGATATCAATCCACTCTTTTGCATTAGGTACTTCTTCTTGAATAGCATCCCAAACCAAACTATAATCAACTTGGAAATACTGATGAATGAGTATATCGCGTAGCCCAGCCATACTACGCCATTCTACCTCTGGATATTTATAGCGAATTTCATCGGGTACTTTTTTCGCAGCTTCTCCGATAATTTCCAGACTTCGTAGAAAGGCTCTATTGATAAAATCGTCATTAAGGAACGTTTCGTAGTCTATTTTTTTACTATTACTGACTAAAAAAACTAACTCCTTTTGGATATGCTCCAAGTATTCAATCAGTGAAGGAGACATATTCTATTTCTTTTTCGATTTCACGTTGCACAAAAGGAGCTATACCTTCCCAAGTCAGTAAGTCTATTTTTCGTTGAGTTACTTCTTCTAAAAGGGTCGCGAGTTTTATCAAGTTTTTGTATTTCTTCATACCGTCTTTAAATTCCACCAAAAAATCAATATCGCTTTCTTGGTTCTGTTCGTTACGCACAAAAGAACCGAATAAGCCCAGACGAGTTGCCCCAAATTGCTGAATATTGCTTTTATATTGACTGATAAGGTCAAATAATTGAGCTTTATTTTGGACTGGATTTTGCATAACTTTAATCTATCTTAAATCAAAAACTCAAATAAATCAGGTTTATTGTTGATGTACTCAAACTGAATATTGTGTTCGTTCATACGGGTCAAAAGTGGCTCGAAATCTTCTTTGTTTCTCAGTTCAATCCCCACCAAAGCAGGGCCGCGTTCGCGGGCGGTTTTTTTAGAATATTCAAAGTGCGCAATGTCGTCGTTGGGGCCAAGTACATGATTTAAAAACTCCTTGAATGCCCCCGAGCGCTGCGGAAAGCGAATGATAAAGTAGTGTTTTAGTCCTTCGTAGAGGAGCGAACGTTCCTTGATTTCTTCGGTACGGGTGATGTCGTTGTTGCCACCGCCAATCAATAACACTACGTCTTTGCCTTTGATTTCGTCTTTGATTTGGTCAAGTGCCGCCACGGTAAGCGCACCCGCTGGCTCAACGACGATGGCTTCTTCGTTGTAAAGTTGCAAAATCGTTGAACACACTTTTCCTTCAGGAATGAGCAAAATATCGTCCAAATTTTTCCGACATACTTCAAACGTATGTTCTCCTGCGCGT
>JBDHXS010000742.1:0-3142 GCA_039810845.1 Runella sp.
CCCGCTTGGGCGGCAATTACAGTATTTTTACCGATTTCGACATTATGTCCTACTTGTACTAAGTTGTCCAATTTTACACCTTGTCGAATAATCGTCGAACCCATTGTGGCGCAGTCTATCGTAGTACTTGCTCCTACACTTACGTTGTCTTCGATGATTACGTTGCCCAGTTGAGGAATTGTTTTGTAGGTTCCGTCTGGTTGAGGTGCGAATCCAAAGCCATCGCTACCAATAACGGCGTTGGCAAAAAAAACGCAGTTTTTTCCAATGATGGTATTGTTATAAATTCGTACACCTGAATGAATAACCGTATCATCTCCGATTTGTGTGTTATCGCCTATGTAGGCTTGTGGGAAAATCTTGACATTTTTTCCAATTTGACAATTCTTCCCTATATAGGCAAAAGCACCCAAATATAGGTTTTCACCTATAGTAGTGCCTTCTCCAGTGTAGGAAGGATGCTCTATACCGCGTTTTTCACCTTTGATGATTTGCTCATATTGTTGAAGAAGTTGAGTAAAAGCAGAATATGAGTTTTCAACCCGAATAAGGGTAGTTTTAAATACTTTTTTAGGCTCAAAACGCTTATCTACAATGACTGCCGAAGCTTCGGTAGTATATAAATAAGGCTCATATTTGAGATTTGATAAGAAAGAAATAGTACCAGATTTGCCTTCTTCTATCTTTGATAATTGATTGATTTTCAGACTCTCATCACCTTCTATTTCTCCTCCGAGCAGTCCAGCTATCTGCTTGACGGTAAATTCCATACGGTCTCATTTAAGACTGCAAAGTTAGAGGTTTCATCCAACAAACATAATACTTTCGGACAATATTACTTAGAGCCTTAATAGTCGGTAAATCAGAGGCGTTAGCAATGTCGCATACACTTCCATCTTTCATTTTGATAAGAATGTTTTCTTTACTTGATACATAAGCAGCATTGCTGGATTCACCCATTACCAAAAAATAGCTATGCCATCCGTCAGAAATACCCTGTTTACGAAGTTTTTGGTGGATTTGCTGGAGGTAATTTTGGTCAAATGGTTGCTCAGAAAACTGAATTTTGTACAATTTTCGATCAAGTAGCTGTTGACAAATAGTCGAAAGAACGAAGTCGGAATGTTTGGCCCAAGTTTTCAGACAAGCCCACACGTCGTAGTCGTCAATTTGGATAAAAGATTGTAGATAAAGAGGGTCTTCTTTGAATTGTTGCAATGTAACCGTATTATTTAAAAATAAACTAAAATCAGGCGAAGCAAAAATAGAATCTCCACTCATTGCCAATTCACGAGCACGTTTAATGGCTTGAATCAGCATTACCTCAGCACAAATAGATGTTTTGTGTAGATATACTTGCCAATACATGAGGCGTCGAGCATTGAGAAAATTTTCAATACTCAAAATCCCTTTAGATTCTATTACCAATTGGTCATCTACTACATCAAACATCTTGATGATACGTTCTGAACCAATAGCCCCTTCAGCCACGCCCGTAAAAAAACAATCTCGGTTGAGATAGTCCATGCGATCCATGTCTAATTGACTGGAAATCAACTGATGAAAAAATTGACGAGGATAGCTCCCTTCAAACATTTGAATTGCCAAATCGAGCCTTCCATCCATCTGGCGGCTCAGCTCTTTCATAATTTCCAATGAAAGGTATTCGTGGGGAACATCGACTAAAATTGTTTTTTCCAATACATGTGAAAAAGGACCGTGTCCTACGTCATGCAAAAGAATAGCTACTTGTGCGGCTTCCCATTCAGTTTCCCAAATCAAATGACCCTTGGAGCGAAGGGTATTCAATGCTTGTCCCATAAGGTACATGGCTCCCAGCGCATGATGAAAACGGGTATGTAATGCCCCTGGATATACCAATTCGGCCATTCCCAACTGCCTGATGCGTCGAAGCCGCTGAAAGTAAGGATGCTCGATTAGATCAAAAATTAAGTCAGACGGAATACTGATGAAACCGTAAACGGGGTCATTAAAAATTTTACGCTTGTTCACGGGTAGTAGAAAATTTGGGAAACGTTTTTTTTGAGTGCAATTTCGTGAAAAAATAGCGCTAATACCTAATGAAACACGTTTGCTTACTATATCTGCTGCTGATCTTTTATCCGTCTTTTGCTCAAAAAAAATCTAAAAAAGAGGAGCTTATTACAATTTATACCTCTTATGGGGAAATGAAGGCTGTTTTATATGACCAAACACCCCTCCACAAACAAAATTTCTTAAAATTGGCCAAAAATCATTTTTATGATAGCCTCTTATTTCATCGTATCATTGAAGGGTTTATGATTCAGGGGGGAGACCCTAACTCCAAAAATGCCAAAGCAGGCGAACGTCTTGGCAATGGTGGTGGAAACATGGAAAGAATTCCTGCAGAGTTTCACCCTGAACTATTTCACAAAAAAGGAGTCTTAGCCGCAGCGCGAGACGGCAACCCCGAAAAAAAATCATCGGCTTGTCAATTTTATATTGTTCAGGGAAAATCCTACAGCGATTCAGATTTAGAGATTCAATTGAAGCGCATGGCAGGGACAAGAATGCCTACGCCTGCCCAAAGAGAAATATATAAAACCCTTGGTGGTACGCCGCATTTAGATGGTAATTATACAGTTTTTGGCCAATTAATCAGTGGGTTAGCTGTTTTGGATAGTATTGCTCATCAACCTAAAGACCCTACTGATCGTCCTCGCAAGGATATTAGAATGAGTATGAGCGTTGAGAAACTGAAGAAGAAAAAAATTACAAAACAGTACGGTTATAAGTTTGAGTAGCGTAAAAATTGAATAAATCAATCATCTACTTTGCAAAATATTTGTAAAAGCGTGATTCTTTCGTGTAATTTTCACGGTTGGTTTGTTAAATTTGCCCAACTTAGCTCTTGTATTAGTTAGAAGTTAATGCTTTCAATCGAAAAAGTTAAAAATGCTTAACTGTTTCTAATGAGCAATTAACATTTAAGCGGTTAACATTTAACGATTAATTCATCAAAAAAATAGATGGCAAAAATCCTGATTGTGGATGACGAAAAAAGTATTCGCGCAGCCTTGCGAGATATTTTAGAATACGAAGAATATGAAGTCGAAGAGGCCAAAGACGGAGAAGAGGGACTGGAGATGATTCTTAAAAA
>JBDHXS010000743.1:0-3139 GCA_039810845.1 Runella sp.
GGGCATTGAATAGTTACACTATTTCTAAACATATATAAACTTTTTTGAACATTTTATTATATATTTAATATAAAAGTATATATTTGTTATATGATAGGCATAGGCGAAGCATCCAAACTACTAGGCGTAACCCCAAAAACGATACGAATTTGGGAGAGGGAGGGGCGTTTTAAGTCTTATCGAGCAGAAGGCGGACATAGACGCTATGTGGTGTCGGAGCTCCTGGGAAGTACAAAAGAAAAAGCATTAACTGTTGCCTACGCTCGAGTTTCAAGCCATGATCAGAAAGAAGATCTGAAGCGTCAGGAATTGGTTTTAGAATCTTATTGTGCCAGCAAAGGTTTTGACTTCGAAATCATCAGCGATTTGGGTTCAGGGATGAATTACAAGAAGCGAGGCCTAATTCGGCTAATTAAATTGATATGCTCCAATCAAGTAGATCGTTTGGTACTGACTCACAAAGACCGTTTATTGCGTTTTGGGAGTGAGCTCATATTTAGTTTGTGTGAACATTTTGGGTGTGAAGTAATTGTGATCAATCGCAGTGAAGATTCTACGTTTGAAGAGGATTTGGCCAATGATGTTTTAGAAATCATCACTGTTTTTTCGGCTAGACTATATGGAAGTCGGAGCCACAAAAACAAGGTATTGGTAGAGCAATTAAAAGAAGTAGCCAAAGATTTAAAGTGAAATCAATCAAAGTCCGACTAGAGCTAAATAATGAACAAGCTACCAAGGCCGTTAAGCACGCCGGTTGTGCAAGGCATGCGTATAATTGGGGCGTTGATGTTTGTCGAAAAGCCTTTGAGGCAAAAGAAAAAATCCCTTCGGCGATTGATTTGCATAAAAAACTAGTAGCGGAAGTAAAAACAGTACACCCCTGGTATTATGAAAGTTCAAAATGTGCGCCCCAACAAGCATTGCGAAACCTGCAAACATCCTATGCCAATTTTCACAGGAAACAAAAGAAGAGTGGTTATAAGCTCGTAAAGAAGATAAAACGCAATGGAGTTGTCCTAAAAACAGTGCTCGAAGGCTTGCCGCAATTCAAAAAAAGAGGTGTAAACGACAGCTTTTATTTAGAAGGAGCAATTTATACCGACAAAAACAAAATTAAACTTCCCCGATTTGGTTGGTTAAAATGCAGCGAAGACTTACCTCCTGTTGAAATAAAAAACGTGGTCATTAGTCGAACAGCCAATGATTGGTTTGTGAGCTTTAAAGTACCCCATGCGCCAAAAATCACAGAAAAGACCCGCGGTTTTGTAGGCGTCGATTTAGGTATCAAAACCCTAGCTACATTAAGTGATGGAAAGGTATTTGAGGCTATCAAGCCTTATAAAAAGCACAAACGAAAGCTCAAAATATTACAGCGTCGCCTATCCAAAAAGTTCATAAAAGATAAACCAGCATCCAAAAATTATAAAAAGGCACAACAAAAAGTAGCCAAGCTACATCAGCGAATAGCCAATGTTCGCAAAGACTATACCCATAAACTCACGAGCTATTTAGCCAAGAACCACAGCGAAATAGTCGTAGAGACGCTCAATGTAAAAGGGATGAGCAAAAACCATCGTTTGGCAAGTGCGATACTGGATGGCGGATTTTTTGAGTTTACTCGCCAATTGGAATATAAAAGTGGTTGGTATGGTAGTAAGCTCACCAAAGTATCTACTTTTTATCCCAGCAGTAAAACATGCAGCCGGTGCAAAGCAAAAAAGCAAACACTCAAACTAAGTGAACGCATATTCCATTGCGAGCATTGTGGCTGCAGTATCGATAGAGATTTAAATGCAAGTTTAAATCTGAAAAGCATGGCGGTGAGTTCCACCGTGACTGCTTGTGGAGAGGTAAACCAAGTTGAGCATTATGCTCAGCTATCTCTATGAAACAAGAATGAAACAGCAAATGTTCAGATTTGTGTAAGTTTTCAAGAACGGAGAAAACAAGGATTCGAATCCTGTTCTTTTTCAGAACAGAGATGAGAAGACTTGACGGCGAAGCCTCAACAAATTGTCGAAGACTCCATTTCATGGCCAATCTAGCTTATACTAGCTGGGAAACGAGAACTAACACTTAAAATGGCAAAAGCCTTGAGACTGTTTTTAGGAATTCCTTCTGATGTTTTTATGACTGCCTGACATACTCTCCAGTCTAACGACATTGGAGGTTCTACTAAATTAAAACTTAAAAGACATTTATATTTTTGACCTATAAGTGTCTATTAATTCGACTAATTATATATTAGTAGACAAAAATTCTACGAATCGATTTAATAGACACTTCATATGCGACTATTTGGCTATGCGCGCGTATCAACTAGCAGACAGTCTCTAGATATACAAGAAAAAGCACTTCAGGAGGCAGGTGTACAACCACACCGTATTTTCACCGACATAGGTAGTGGAAGCCATACAGAGCGAGAAGGACTTCATTTACTTAGATTGAAGGTTGAAGCAGGAGATATAATACTTGTTAAGAAACTAGATAGGCTTGGTCGTGATACTGCAGATATGATCCAGCTGATCAAAGAGTTTGAAAGCTTAGGAGTATATATTCGGTTCCTAGACGATGGTATTAGTACCGAAGGCAGCATCGGTAAAATGGTAGTGACTATACTATCAGCCGTTGCTGAAGCTGAGCGGCTGCGCATACTCGAACGCACTAATGAAGGGCGCCTAGAAGCAAAAGAAAAGGGAATTACCTTTGGAAGGAAGCCAAGCGTAGACATAAAAAAAGTACTTCTTCTACATGAACAAGGTATCGGAGCTACGGAAATCTCTAAGCAAATGAAAATTGGTCGCTCTACAGTATACAAAGTGTTGAACTCAAAACAACAAAAGAAAAAAAAATAGGTTTTTGAATATTTCATCTTTTTTAATTTTTCGTGAACTTTAGACTTTTGTTGTTTAATTTCATATTAATGAAAAATTTAGATTTATTTAAACTAAATCCGTCAAATACCTCTCTCCCACTTTTTTTATCCAACATTCAAGCAGGTTTTCCTAGTCCTGCTGAGGGCATTGAATAGTTACACTATTTCTAAACATATATAAACTTTTTTGAACATTTTATTATATATTTAATATAAAAGTATATATTTGTTATATGATAGGCATAGGCGAAGCATCCAAACTAC
>JBDHXS010000744.1:0-3135 GCA_039810845.1 Runella sp.
TCAGGGAAAAGTAGGGATTCAATCGGATTGCTGGGCATTGGGTGTGTTATTTTACGAAATGTTAACTGGGCAATTGCCTTTCGACGGCCGTACTGAAACCGAAGTACGTCTTAAAATCGAACGCGGACAATATACCGACCCCGACTTACTGGTATCGGGAATGTCTAAAAGAGGCAAGCGACTCATTCAGAAACTGTTACGCATCAATCCAAATCAGCGTATGTCGGCAAAAGAGCTGTTATTGGAAATTCAGAATCCAACGCCCGAAAGCAATTTTTTAGTGACGGACTGGATGAAGAGTATAACAGATATGATGGAGAAATTGCCTTTAAAAGGGTGGTTTAAAGACGCAAAAATTATTTAAGTAACAGCTAATTTCCGCAAAGGCTATGTTTTGGAAAAAATGGTTATCGGACAAATTAACTGACACTTCGTCAGAAAACTCAAACAACCTGCACAGTGATTTGCGTGCAGTTGTGTTGTCGGATGTAGGTTGTGTGCGAACCAACAACGAAGATGCTGCCCGTCTTGTCCGCCCTTCTACGTTAGAGATTCGTGCCAACAAAGGGTTTTTAGCCATCGTAGCCGACGGCATGGGAGGTCACGCTGCTGGTGAAGTTGCTTCGCAAATGGCCGTAGAGACTGTTGCCAAAACTTATTACCAGCGTGAAGAGTCACCAGAAGAGAGTTTGTTTTTGGCACTTACTAAAGCAAATCGGGCGATTTGGCAAACCGCCGGACGAAATTCACGTCAGCGGGGTATGGGCACTACCTGTACGGCCGTAGCCATTTGTAAAAATCGTTTATATTTAGCACATGTAGGAGACAGTCGCTTTTATCTATTAAAAAATGGTCAACTTTTACAATTATCTACCGATCACACGTATGTTCAGTCATTAGTAGCGCAGGGAGTGATTACAATGGCGGAAGCCGAAAAACATCCCGAACGCAATGTACTGACCAGAGCCATGGGAACACACAATAAAGTGGAAATAGATATTGCCGTATTGAGCCAAACTTTCCGCGACGAAGACCGCTTATTGCTTTGTACCGACGGCCTTTATGATTACCTTAGTAGCGACGAAATTGCGCAATTATTATTGATTCCTGCTCTTAATGAAGCCGCTCAACAATTGGTCGAACTGGCAAAACAGCGCGGCGGCCACGACAATATTACGGTTTTGCTCGTTGAGCGTGTTTCAAACAATACCTTTCAGTCAGCCCGGCCAACGGAGGAGGTGTAGGGGAGGCAATTATGAGTGAGTAAATGAGTGATTTTTAACTTTGTTGGTGATATCACCAACAAAGTTCGCCAAGAGTTACAGGTGAAAACACCTGCAACGGCTTAAAAACCTTAAAATTGTAAATATTAAAACAATGATTGGTCGCACTATACAAAACTACCGCATCGAAGAACTCCTGGGAGAAGGAGGCATGGGTACGGTATATCGTGCTACCGATACCTTATTGCGCCGTCCGGTTGCAGTCAAAATGTTACATCCTCATCTGCTGCGGGACAGTACATTTATGGAACGTTTCCGCAACGAAGCGGTACTTTCGGCTCAACTCAATCATCCCAACGTAAGCACGCTCTACAATTTACTCCAAGACCGTACTGATAACTTTATGGTCATGGAATTAGTGGACGGCAGTACCCTTGAAAAACTCCTTGCCAAAGAAGGTAAATTGCCTTTGGAAACAGCCGTGCGCATTGTGATACAGGCACTGGACGGATTGCAACATGCTCATTATAAGAACATTCTTCACCGCGATATTAAGCCTGCCAATCTGATGTTAACCCGCGAAGGCTCAGTCAAATTAATGGATTTTGGTATAGCGCGTATGGTGGGAAGTCAGCGACTTACGCGCGCCGACCGGGTAGTGGGTACTTTAGAATACATGGCTCCTGAGCTTCTCAACGGTGCAGAGCCGTCTGTTCAGTCTGATTTGTATGCAGTGGGTGTTCTTTTGTACGAATTAATGTCGGGAAAAATGCCCTTTGAAACCACTACCGACAATACGCTCATCAATCAGATTCTCAATAAAAAACCGATCCCGCTCCGCAGCCGTATCTCTAATTTACCCAAACCGCTGGAAGAAATATTGGAGAAATTGTTGCAGAAAAAACCTGAAAAAAGGTATGAAAAAGCATGGGAATTGCGGCAGGCATTAGCCACGATTGTTCCTCCCGGGCCAATTAATCCCCAAATTTTTGAACCCAAAAGCAATCTGATTCCTCCTACTCGTCTGGCAGATGTCAAAACAGAGAAACCACCAGTAGGACCAACAAGGTTGGCAACAGCTAATAATGAAACCACAATCCGACAAGTTCAACTAAAAGAAAATTTATTGAGTTTGGAAGGAATTATTTTGATAAGTGCTGTAGTGATAGCTGTCGTTATTATCGGTTTTTGGATGACGAGTTCTTCTGATTCTATTACAGAGCAGGAAAAGCACATTGTCGGAGATACGGTTCAACAACAAATTACACCCGATGTTACCCAAAAAAAAGATACAGTACCGTCATTTTCGCAGTCACAACAACTCGCGGTTGTTTCATCTCAGCAAAATGAGACGCCAGATCCTATAATAAGACAACCCGAACCCGTTGAAAACAAGCCACAAAAACCAATTACAAAAAAGCCGCCGATTAAAAATGAAGAAGAAAAACCTCAGGAAGTAAATCCGCCGAAAGAAGAAAAAGAAACCAAACCCGTAGAAAAAGAAGAACCGCCTCACAAGGCAGAGCCACCCAAACCTGTACGCAATGTAACGGTGGATTTACGAAGTGAGTCTTTTTCTGTTGAATTTGCTCAAACAGTTTCCTCTGACGCTTCGGAAGGACAAACGGTTTGGTTAAGAACTGTGTCGCCGATTGTGGTAGATGGAACAACGGTAGTTCAAATGGGAGCCAAAGTTCGGGCGAAGATTACGGATGCGCGTTCGGCAGGTAATTCTCAAAAAGCATTGTTAGCCCTTCGTTTTGAGGCGGTTGAGGCCATCAACGGACAATGGATTCCAATCAAATTTCCTGAATATAGTGATAAATCAAGCGACCAAGTCGTATTTCAACAAGGCCGTCGTGTCAATAACGTTCGCACAGTGCGAACAACGCTAACCGTCCAACTTTAAAAC
>JBDHXS010000745.1:0-3118 GCA_039810845.1 Runella sp.
AATAGCACCCGCCCCATGTCTTGCGGAATGATTTTAATTTTAGATAAGTTTTCAGCGAAAATTGTCTGATAATCGCTATTGAAGTTACTATCCTTCGCTCTTATTCCATGATACGAAAGCCTTAAATACTCATCCGCCAATTTGTTGATGTCGGTCAATTCTTTTACACCTGTGCTGGTGCGAGAGTGTTCGAGCATTCCTTTCACAATACTGCTGGCGCGTTTGCCGTGAAGATTAATTTTCTCTTGGTTTTGAATAAGGTCGTCCACCAGTTCATTTTCCAGTTCTTCGTCCCGTTCTTCTTTGACCTTTAACCTTTCCACTTTTAACTCTTTGGCCAGTTCTGCACTCAATTCTGAAAAATTATTGACGAAATTCAACGGGTTTTGTATTTCGTGGGCGATGCCTGCGGTGAGTTCACCGAGGGAAGCGAGTTTTTCTGATTGGATGAGTTGGGCTTGGGTGGATTTGAGTTTGGTAAGGGCTTGTTCAACCTTCTGTTTCTGTTCATTTAGCAGTATATTGGCTTTCTGCTTTTGTTGATTGTTACGGTATAGGATAATTGCAAGGAGTAGAAATACTCCTAAACCTGCCGCCAAAGCATATTGCTTGATTTGGTTCTGGTAAGCTATTCTTTCAATTTCAAGCTGTTTTTGCTGCTCTTGGTCTTGGTCGAGTAAGGTTTGAATCGCTTGCATATTGCTTTCTCCAAACAACTCTTCTTTGATAGCATCTGCCAATTCTTTGTAAGCAAATGCTTGGCGGAAGTCTTTTTTTGATTTGTAGGCATCTACCAACAAAGTATAAGATTCTATATTCCTTCTTTTAGTTTGTACGGATATTGGGGCATAAATCAGCGCTTGCTTTGCGTAAAAAATACAGGAATCCGTTTGGTTATTTTTTAGATAAACCGCCCCCATAAGATTATAGATGTAAGCGGAGTAACCTTTATTGCTCTCATCTATTGATAGCGCGTTTTGAAGGCTCTGTCGATAATAATCCAACGCTTGCCGGTAGTTTCCCTTCGCAAATTGAATTCTTCCCAAATTTCTCAATGTAGTGGTTAACAGTACTTTAAGTTTTAATCGAAAAGCTACTTGATGGGCTTTGTTAGCATAAAAGGAGGCTGAATCCAATTGATTATTTTCAAAATAAGATAATACCAAATTCGATTGACTTGCTGCTACTTTTCTTTCATCACCTAAGCTTTCATTTATTTTGATGGCAATGAGAAAGTGATAAACCGCCTTTTTGTGATTCTTAAAATCTTCATAAATAATACCCAGCAAATTATGGAAATCTGCTATTTCTGCTAAGTGCTGGTATTTTTCGGCAATTCTTAATCCTTTTAAGGTCGTCGCAAATGCGTCTGTGTAATTTCCCATTTGCCGGTGGGAAAAACCTATTTGATACATACTCTTCAATTCTCCTTTCGGGAATTTAATTTGTTTTGCCAACACCAAGGCTTGCTTGCCATGCATTAGAGCAGAATCCGCATGGCGATTTCTATATGTCTCACCTAATTCGGTCATAATTAACACCCGCATTGTATCGTCTTTTGCAATAGATAATTGATGCTTCAAGCTGTCAATGATTTGTCTGTCTTGTGCATACCCTATGCTGAGCAAAAAAGAGAAAAGAACAATTAATGAAGTCTTCATTTTCTTTGGTCTTAAAAGGTAAAGAAATAATAAACGCCTAAAAATCCAGAGAAACTCACTTACCTAAACAATCCATCAAGCGTTACCACTTGGTCAATATAATTGATTTTATTGGCATTTTCAATCACCCCAAATGTGGTGATAAGTGTCGTGAAAAGATGCTTTTTAGTACCCGTATGATAGCGAAAGACCTGTTTTTTTGTGTTGATATTCTCCACATCTTTTTTGGTAACGTTGTAATCGTCTTCACTGAATTTTATTTCACAGATATTCATCGTATTGTCATTGCGGTCAATGATCAAATCTATTTGTGCACCCGAATAACCGTCTTTGGGCAAGGCGAAAAAGGAAGAAACAGACGAAGAAATGCCTTTTATACTCAAACTTTCTCTGATTTGATCAATGTGATACAAACAGATATTTTCGAATGCGTACCCACTCCACGATTTCCATTTGGGCAATTCGCTTAGTTGTGTAAAATCAATATGGGTATTTTCGCCAAGCGGTTCTAAAAAATTGAGGTAGAACAAGGAATAAGGGTCGGTGAGTCTATATAAACTCTCTCTACTTTTTTTGCCATGACTGTTGTAAATGCCGATAAAACCCGATTGTGCCAATTCGTTCAGAATGTCAGTCAACATACCGCCGTTCGTCAGGCTTGTTGCGTCTATCAATTGATTGCGGGTAAGCCCTATTTTTTTATTTGCCAATGCCCTGACGATTTCTACGTGGTTTTCGTAATTGTCAAAAAGAGATGCAAAAAGGCGGTTAAATTCCTTTCTTAAATAACCGTCGGGTTCAAAACAGGTATTTTGGATATTTTGTACGGCTGATAATCCGCTTTTGAGTTGGTCTAAATACATCGGAACACCACCCATAGCCATATAAATCTGAGCGATTTGATAGCGGTTGAGTTTTATTCTCCGTTCCTGTAAAAAGGCTTCCGTTTCGGCAAGAGTAAACGGATACAAATAAACGAGCTGGGTTACTCTGTTGTGCAGGCCGCCCCTATCGTTCAGGACTTTTCCTATCATCCACGAAGCCGCAGAACCGCAGATGACAACCACAATATTTTTTTTAACCGCCCAACTGTTCCAAAACCAGCTAAACCCTTTCAAAAAATCTGACCGCTTTGACCCCAACCAAGGCAATTCATCAAAAAACAAGACTTTTTTTTCTGTGAAATTGGCTTTATCAAGGGCTTCACTCAACATAAAAAAGGCTTCTAACCACGATGTTGGCTTTTTTTCGATCGAAAACAAAGGGAAATGTTTAGATAGTTGTGCCAAAAATATCTGTAAATGTTCTTTTGAAGTAGAAAACTGTACACCTGTTAGTTCAAAAGCAATTTTTGAATGGTAAACATTTTCTATCAAAAACGTTTTGCCCACTCGCCTTCTACCAATAACAGCCACCATTTCAGCTTTATCCGAAGCAATTGCTGATTCAAGCTGAGC
>JBDHXS010000746.1:0-3104 GCA_039810845.1 Runella sp.
AGGAGAACGTACTCTCGAAGATGGTCGTAAGGCACCAATTACTGAAAACGAGCGAGTTGTTCCGTGTGATTTAGCATTGATTGCCGCAGGTTTTGTGCATCCGCAACAAGGATTGATTGAACAATTTGGAATTGAAACAGACCTTCGAAAAAATATCAAAGCGACAGAAAATAGCTATAGTACTTCTGTGGAAAAAGTTTTTGCGGCAGGCGATTGTCGTCGTGGACAATCTTTGGTAGTATGGGCAATTTCAGAAGGTCGAGAAGCAGCCCGTAAAGTAGATGAATACCTTATGGGAGAATCTATGTTGGATGCCAAAGAAATTGGACTATTTAATCCCGCTTTCTCGCATGCATAGTGAAGGTATAGATATACTCCTTCGATTTTAGATATAGGAATGGCAGAACGAAAGTTCTGCCATTTTTTAGTTTTTATTAACGTAAAAGCTGTTTTTTTCGTTATAGCTAAAAACGGCTACGTATGACGAAAATCTTCACACTGTTCTTTCTGGTTTCTTTCGCACTCATTGTGCAGGGGCAACAAGTTTTAGATAGTAAAGAACTATTTCTGAAACAAAATGCCCAAAATCAAACCTATTTGCTTGCTGATGGGCGTTATTTGGCACTGGATATTTATCGTTTTGGTAGAATCAAACGACATCGTTTTTTTGCAGGAGATGAATTGACCTTCAAACTAAAAAATGGGCGTAAACGCTTGCGTGAAAATATTACAGCGATTTCTGACAGCTCATTCACTTATTCAAGCTTTAATGATATTCTCAATGAGAATCTATATACTGAGGTCAAGTTTCGGGACATACGCAAAATACGGGTTTATCGTCGAATTCCCTGGGTTACGCAGGGGGCATATATGCTGCCCGTTGCGGGGGGCATTTTTCTATTGAGCGATACGTTTATTTATCGTGGAGGCATGGAGTTTCAGATTCAATTTGACCCCAAATCTACCCTTATTGCTGGAGGGATTGCCTCATTGGGAATCCTTTGCAAACGATTGAGTTTCCCTACCTATAACCTAAACCGACACCGTCTACACGTGTTAAGAGTAAAATAGGGGCTAATTCTAAACTGCAAATACTTTTCCCTCTTGGGCTATTTCCGTATTGGGAAAAATGGATTGTGCTTCATTTAGGAAACCATCCACCTCTTTATAACGTGAAGAAAAATGCCCAATCAACAATTTGCCTACCTGGGCATTTTGCGCAATTGTGGCAGCCTCTCGGGCGGTAGCATGGTAGCGTTCGGCAGCTTGGTGAGCCAAGTCTTCTTGAAAAGTAGCTTCATGATACAGTAAATTCACTCCTTGTACATAGGTGGCTACACGCTCATCGTAGCGGGTGTCGGAGCAATAAGCATAGCTTCGCGGAGGGGGAGCAGGAAGGGTAAATTCCTCATAACTAAACAATACCTTGCCTGCTCCATCAAGCACATCTTCGCCGTTTTTGAGCTGGCGTAAGTATTCGTATGGAATGTCGTTGGTTAGGTTTTCCTTAATAAGCTTACGTTTTTGTAGCTTTTCTCGAAAAAGAAAGCCTGCACATGGTATTCGATGGCTTAGGGGGATGGTGTGAACCGTGAAATACTGATTCTCAAATAATTGGTATGAAATATTAGTGTCTGTTGCGGTAAAATGAACAGGAAAATTCAGAGGCGTTTGGGAGTATTTGAATTGAGTCGTTAGAATTTCATCTAATCCACGAGGCCCAAATAGATAAAGTTCTTCGGTACGCCCACCTAAGTTGAGACTGGAAATTAGGCCAATCAAACCAAAATAATGATCGCCGTGTAAGTGGGTGATAAATACAGCTTTGAGTCGGCTGGGGCGGAATTTTTGTTCGAGCAATCGAAACTGTGTACCTTCTCCGCAGTCAATCAAAAAAAAATCGTTTTCGTAAGTGAGCAACTGCGAAGAAGGGTGGCGCTCAAGAGCAGGTGTGGCCGAACCCGCGCCCAATATAGTTACAGAAAAATACATTAAGGTTTTTCGCTCTGAGTGTAGCCGTCTGCGTCCATGTCGTCGTCGTTGAAATCATCGCTTTCAGCTCCAAATTCATTTTCTAAGTCGTTCATAAAAACGGCATCAATCGCTTCTTCTACCGTTGGGAGAATCGTAACATCTCTAATTTTACCTTCGATAAGCTGATCAACAAAATCATCGTCATCAGATACCAGTACCATAATCCCCAATTCTCTTGAGCAGAGCATATTTACTTTTTTGAGGATGCTAATTCCAGCATTATCAATGTTTTTGGTTATAGAAAAATCAATGATGAGGTTATGAAAACCTTCTCGAAACAAATCGCGAGAAATAATTTCAAAATCGCTAGGTAATGCACCGCCAAAATCGCTTTCTTGAACGTTGACGAGGGCATATTGTTCGTGTCTTTGAATGATATGGTTCATGAGTCATACGGAAGTCAAAAGTTGCAGGTTAAATAGTGTGATGTATTTAGCAGAGAACTTTTAACGGTTTTGGATAACGGAGTATATGAGTTTATTTATGACAAAATTAGCGAACGCTTTATATTTTCTTCAATTCTGGCCAAAATATCTTCTGATTTGACCTTCATAAACGGTTTTCCTGTCACTTTTTCATAAAGTTCGATGTAGCGAGCCGAAATCTGCGCTACCCATTCGTCTGACATTTCAGGAACGGTCTGTCCGTCTTTTCCCTGAAATCCATTGGAAATGAGCCATTCTCGAACAAATTCTTTAGATAATTGCTTTTGGGCCAATCCGTTATGTTGGTTTTCTTGATAAACATTGGCGTAGAAATAACGCGATGAATCAGGGGTGTGTACTTCGTCAATTAAGTAAATAACTCCGTCATTTTTACCAAACTCATACTTGGTGTCTACCAAAATTAATCCTTGAGCAGCCGCCATCTGGGTTCCTTTGGCAAAAAGTGCCAGCGCATATTTTTCGAGTTGGCTATAATCGGCTTCCGACACAATGCCACGTGCGATGATTTCTTCGCGCGAGATATCTTCGTCGTGACCTTCATGGGCTTTGGTGGTAGGGGTGATTATTTGCGTCGGAAGTTTGTCATTTTCCTTCAAACTTTCGTGCAACGGAACTCCGCAAACC
>JBDHXS010000747.1:0-3095 GCA_039810845.1 Runella sp.
CCTTCGGGAGCAATGCGGTTTTTCCATGAATTAATTCTCCATTGGCGCATGGCTTCGTTGTCTTCTTCGGCGGGCATCATTGAAATGTATTGAGCAATGCGCACTTTATTTTCTGAACGATTGGGGCGAATACCGTGGGGTTGACTGCTGTTGAATATCAACAAATCACCAGCTTCCAGTTTTACTTTTACCAGTTTATCTTCAAAACCGGTAATGTCAGGTTTAAAGTGGTTACGGTCTTCGGGTTGAGTGAGTTTCCAAGTATCATACGTACGGAAAAGCTCTGGAATGCACTGAAATCCACCCATATTTTCGTCGGTTTGGTCGGCGAGCGCCAGCACCCCCTGTACGTTTTGAGGTTTGGTTTCGGGGTCATAATCCCAGTGAATGAATCCTTTGTACTCAAATCCTGGGCGAATGGGAAAATTGAGATTGGCTCGGTCAATCGTCACCCATAGCTTTTCGGTATCCCATATATCCACAAAGGCATCATACACCCGTTGCATTTGGCGGTTGTTCCATAGGTGTTGATTGTTATAAACCTCTACCATGCCCGTATTTGTAAGCTCTTTCATCTTCATTTCAGCGCGCGATGGTGCGTACCAGCTTTCAGGATCATTGGCATCTTTTTCTTCAAACTCCCATAAAAACTCAGCAGTTCGTTGCGCTTGCTCTCTCGGTACAGCATTTTTGATAATTACGTATCCATTTTGAATCCAAAACTGCCAATCCTCTTCGCTCAATACACGCAAGGGGCGTCCACTCGAACGGTCGCTGAGTTTGATTTGACTACTGGTAGCAGTGGAGGGATTGCCTGGAATCTCTTTATGGTTTTGATTAGGAATCATTGTGGGAGCCATCGTCGGCACCATTGTTTGGGTTTCCATTTTATGTCTTATTTTAGATTGGAATAATGATACAAAGATAACGCATTGTAAAGCCTGAGTTCTACCCTTGTAATTGCCTAAATTTGAACTGTATTGATTTATATGTAGGTAAAATGTTTTATATTTGTATAAAATAAATCAAACGTTTGTAAATAACTAAACAACCTAAAACAACATATTATCATATGGAACCAATTACCAGTGCAGCAGCAATTGCTGCTATCGTTACTTATTTAGCTAAGAAGCTCAAAGATGATAAATCAATTTCAGGGTTTTTGAGCGATTTCACTGAAGCAAGTGTAAATTGGATACGCCCTATTTTCCTAAAAGAGGATGGCACTGAGGAAAAAATTGTCCAAAAATTAAAAGAATCTCCTGAAAGTGAAATAAAGCAAAATGCTGTAAAAGTAGCTATTGCATCAGAGTTAGAGGATAATCCCGATGCTGAAAAATGGCTTCAAGAAATGGCCAAAATAATTAAAGAAAAAAAAGGGGAAAATCAACCAGTAAGTATTATAAATAGTAAAAATGTAGTTACTGGTACAGTCAAAGCTGGGGGAAGTATAATAATTGGAGATAACAATAATGCTTCAAAATGAGCATAGAGAATAGTAAAAATATCGTAAATGCCCATATAGACGCAGAAGGTAATGTTATTATTGGGGATGGTAATAATATAACTGTTATTAACCTAAAAGAAGCTGCGCAGTATAAATATTTAGAAACTCAACTTGAAAAGGAAAATAAGAGATTTATTATAATAAAACAAAAAATTGAGCAGTATCCTGAAGATAAATACTTCGAGGATGAGCTATTGAATATTTCAAAGGAAATTGATGAAGTCAATTCACAAAAAGAAATTCTTATAAGTGAAGTATTAAAATTAGCAGAGGAGTTTTCTAAAATTCCTATTAATACTGAGCGCTTACGTTTAGCAAAACAATTTTTTGAAACTGGTGAATTTGAAAAAGCAAGAGCTATTTTAGATTCAGAAAAAATGCAAAAAGAGTTAGATAATGCAATAAATCAAGAAGAACTCGGTCAGCATCTTATTCAGCAGGCAACAAAAAAAAGGCAACAGTTATCAAATGAGTATCTCATCTTAGCCCATTTGACTTCTATTGATTTTGCAGATTCTAAACGTTTTGAAAAAGCAAAAGAGTATTACAGTATCTCACTAAAAGCTAACAGAAATATCTTAAACTTATTTTCATTTGCATACTTTTTGCAAAATCATAATCAATTTAGTGAAGCATTACCGTTATTTATTGATACGATTGAAATGTTTAAGGGTAAAGGATATATTGATTCAGATATCTTCTTAAATGATTTTGCTACAGCATATAATAATTTAGGGGAAATATATAGAATGATAAACTATTTTGAGGAGGCTGAACAAGCTTTTATTAATGCATTTGATATTTATGAACAATTAGTTAAAACACACATACATTATAAAGTTTCTCTTGCCCATATACTCAATAATTTAGGCTTAGTAAGAAAGGCGAGATATAAGTTTGATTTAGCTGAGGATAATTATTTAGATGCTTTGAAAATTTATAGAGATTTAGCAAAGAATAATTCAGAAGTATATTTACCCTTTGGAAGGACACTAAATAACTTGGGTATTCTATACGATGAACAAATAGAGTTCGAGCTTGCAGAAAAAGTTTATAATGATGCTTTAGAAATTAAAAGAAAATTAAAGCCACTGATTTCTTCATCAGAAATAGCATTAACACTTAATAACTTAGGAGTGTTATACCTTCATAGAAAGAAATTTGAAAGCTCTAAAGGTGCTTATTTCAAAGCATTAACAATAAATCGAGAACTGGTAGAAATAAATCCATATACTTATTCTGCCGATTTATCTAATACTCTTTCAAATATAGGTAACCTACAGAGAGAAATAAAAGAATATAAATCTGCGGAAGATAATTATCAAGAAGCACTTACGATTTTTAAAAGTTTAGCCAAATCTAACCCATTAAGCTATAGACCATATGTTGCTGGAGTTCTTACAAATCTTGCTATTTTATACTCAGAAAAACCGCAAACTGAGATGGCTGAAAAATTATATATAGAGGCGGCTTTGTTGCATGGCTCGCATTCAAAAGAGGTTAATGCAAATACATATACAAAAACCGAGTTTTTACCTGTCAAGTAAGCCTATTTTGGGGTACTTAACCATTCTCAGTATTGTACAAA
>JBDHXS010000748.1:0-3093 GCA_039810845.1 Runella sp.
TTGCGGATTTTCTTTCAATAATTTGTATTTGTCGTTCATAATCAAAGTTTTACAACAAAAATAATAGTTTTTTAATTAAGAAATAGGTCTAATGATTATAGTGAGGAAGATTTGCTGGCCGAATGCGAACAAATTTACCTAAAACCTCATCGTAAGTCAAACTCTAAAAGAAAAGACCCCCCATATGAAGTTTTTCTCAAAAATCAGATTAGAAAACAGATTGAAAACTCATTTGCTCAAATAACAGACTTATTCCCAAGACACATTCATGCTACCTCTACAGAGGCTTTCTTATTGAAAATATTCCTTTTTGTGTTAGCCTTTATGATTTTATAAGTCGCTCATCATCAAATAGATAAAAAAATGCAATTGATTAAGACTCAAACCTTACAACTTAGATTATATATTGTTGAATTAAAAAATCAACGCTGTGAAGTATTTTATGATAAATTGAAATTTATTTATATCGAATTACCAAAATTTAAAAAACAAGAGCAAGAATTAGAAACGCAATTTGATAAATGGTTATATGTTTTCAGGCATTTGTCCAATCTCCAAGACCGCCCGCAACAATTGCAGGATAAAATTTTCCAACGATTATTTGAAGCGGCAGAGATTGCTAAATTTAGTCCAGAAGAGCGGGAAGCGTATGAAGAAAGTTTGAAATATTACAGAGATTTGAAGAATGTAGTAGATACCTCGCGGGAAGAAGGCATTTTAGAAGGAATTGAAAAAAGGAATATCGAAATTGCCAAAAAGATGAAAGAAAAAGGAATGTCTAATGCAGAGATTGCAGAATTAACGGGATTGAATGAGGATGAGATTAGAGAATTATAAAAATGACATGCAGCTATGATCATGCTTCCTAAACGTCGGCATTATGGCAGTGTGCTCGTTCAGCAAAAAAATAACACTCGAAGATAAAAAAGCCAAAAATTAGACACGACAAAAGCCTTTGACTTCATCAGAGGCTTTTTGTATTTTTACCTAAAATATTGAGAAATGCAGTTTGTAGATATAAAAAATGACATCGCTTTTAGGAAAATTTTTGGCAACGAAAACAAGAAAATTATCCTCATTTCTTTCCTCAACGCTGTGATGAAGTTGAAGGATAAGGATGCTATTGTGGATGTAGAAATTCTTAACCCGTACCAATTGCCCATCATCAAAAATCTCAAAGCATCAATTATTGATGTAAAAGCAAGGGACAAAAAAGGTAAAACCTATATCATTGAGATGCAAGTAGCCGAGCCAGACGGCTTAGACAAGCGTTTGCTTTACTACGCCAGCAAGGAATATTCCCAGCAAATTGAGAGTGGAGAACTTTATACTAAACTCAAACCAGTCATCTTCATAGGCATTTTCGACTTCAAATTTACTGAGGGGGGCAAATATTTATCGCATCATGCTGTGTGTGATGTTGAAAATGGTGAGAGAAGTATTAAAGATATGGATTTTTACTTCATAGAATTACCAACATTCAATAAGCCATTATCTGAACTGACAGAAATAACAGACAAATGGATATATTTTATAAAAGAAGCTGAAAATCTGCACGTTATGCCAGAAAACTTAGATGATGAAGGGCTAAAAGCGGCCTATCAAGATGCCAATAAACATTCATGGACAAAAGAAGAATTAGATGCCTATGATTATGCCGCAATGCGGGAACAAGATGAAAGAGGCAAAGTTGAACTGGCAGAAAAAAGAGGTAAAAATAAAATGCAAATAGAAGCTATTTTAGGTTTTTATCGTATTGGATTGAGTAGCGACAAAATTGCAGAAGCATTAAATATAACAATAGATCAAGTAAATGAAATCATTGAAAACCCTAAAAAATAAGCCGAAATACTGAGGGATTCAGCGAAATAAGAAAAAAATAACACCCTTATCAATTACCTAAACACAAACTAAAAAAATATAAGTGATGGCAACTAAAAACAAAACCGCAGAAACAGAGGTCAATGTGATTGACTTTATCAACTCGTTTGTTGACAAAGAACAAAAGAAACAAGACAGCTTTCGCCTCATTGAACTAATGCAAGAATGGTCGGGTTTTGAACCCAAAATGTGGGGGCCAACCATCATCGGGTTTGGCAAATATCATTACAAGTATGCAAGCGGGCATCAGGGAGAAGCACCTCTTCTTGGTTTTTCACCTCGAAAAGCTGAGTTTTCTCTTTATGTGACGGCACCTGGTAATGACGACCAAAAACTCTTGGCCGAATTGGGAAAATACAGCATGGGCAAAGCTTGCATTTATTTTAAGAAGCTATCTGATCTCAACCTTGACACACTGGAAAAACTCAGTAAAGCAACCATCAAGTACGTGAATGAAACTCATCAGTGACCAGCAAATGTATTATTCGGCATGAAACATCCATCGTACACCAAATTGGTCGTTCAAAGCACCATAATACCCAAAAGGGAGGCTAATGAGGGGGTCAGTAACGTTTGCATTTTTAGACAGTAAATCAAAAATCCGCTTGGTTTCTTCTCTACTACCCCCCGAAATGTATAGGCAATTCATATTGCCACGTATAAATTCTTCATCGGGGCGCATCCAATCGCAAGCCGAAATGTCTAAGTCATCGGTAGTCAAACGAGCATTAATAATTCGGTGGTGCATAGAAGGCGGAAAACCAGCGCTCATCGGTGTGGCTGATACGGGCGTAGCAACCAACTCGCCCTCAAAACAGGTTTTATAAAAGTTCATGGCTTCAAGGCATGTACCATCGAAGAATAAGAATTGACTGACTTTCATATTTTGGAATTTAAGTGGCAAGCTGTGGTAAATGGTAAGTGGTAAGTGGTTAACAATTAACGGTTAACGATTAACGGTGCGTAAGCACTTAAAATGGAGTCAAGATTTGAAAAAATAGTATCAAATTGTTGCTGCATACCGTGTTGTACCATCGCATTTCGTACTTCTTCATTGTTGCATATAATCTGGATCGTGAGCTTGGTTTGGTGGGGATTTATATCATCTAATGAATGAATTTCGAGCGTAGGCATTACGTGAAAAGGCAAGCCCAAAAATTCAGATGTTTTGATAATACGCTGATTAGGTACTATTTCATGGAAAACACCTTT
>JBDHXS010000749.1:0-3077 GCA_039810845.1 Runella sp.
TTAATCAAAATGGGTTGTCAGCGGATTGCCCACTTAAAAGGGCCCCAGGGTTTATCCATCACCGACCAACGTTTTCATGGTTATATAGACTGCCTCAAAAAGTATAATTTATCCATTGAAGATGAGTTGATTGTCGGTACCAACTTTCAAGTGGAGAGCGCCATTATCCCTACCCAACGTCTGATGGAGCTACCCCAACCTCCCGATGGTATTTTTGGGGTAAACGACCAAGTAGCCATCGGAGCTATGTATGTGGTACGGGAAAAAGGATTTCATGTTCCTACCCAAGTAGCTATTGTGGGTTTTGATGACTCACCTATTTCGGCCTATATTTCGCCGCCACTTACTACCGTCAAACGTCCAGGTAAACAAATTGGTGCTGAGGCTTCTCGTATTTTTCTAAGTCAAACCAAAGAAAATGTCCTACCTGTCGAAAATCTTATCCTTCCTGCGGCTTTGGTTATTCGTGAATCGTCGCTTCGGCTTTGAGTTTTTCTGCTTCTCGCAATTGATTACTCGTCAGTGTACTTCCATCGTGAGACCAGCCAGGAGGATTGAGTAGGTACTTTAGTTTTATACGCCAATCAACCTTCCGATTCAAATCATTGGTAATCGCTTTCCATTCGTGAAAAATAGTGTTGGTTAAGCTTTTATCTTCCAACGACTTAGTCAATCCATAACGAACGGGTTCTTCTTCTAATTCTTCCTGAAAAGTACCGAAGATACGATCCCAGATGATGAGACACATCCCCATGTTTTTATCCAAATAGGCCACATTGGAAGCATGATGAACTCGGTGATGCGAGGGCGTAACAAATACATAACCCCACCAACCCAATTTACCAATGTAATTAGTATGAACAATAATTCCATAAGTCTGCGTAATAGAATACATTAGCACAATATCCACGGGCTTGAATCCTACCAATACCAACGGAATAAAATACACAAACCGATACAACGGCTGAAATACCGAAGAGCGAAAACCAGTGGTGAGATTGAAGTATTCGGAAGAGTGATGAGTTACGTGGACTGCCCAAAACAAGCGGCTATAATGATCGACTACATGAAGGACATAAAAGAGAAAATCTTCGGCTAAAAACAGCAATAACCAATAAACGTATCCGTTGGTTATTTCGGTAACTCGATACTGATAAAACCACACTAAAATCACTACATAAACTGCCCGAAAAGCCAAATCAATCCCCCCATTGAAAAGCATGAGTAGGAAATTGGTGATGGTATCTCGCCAAGTGTAAAAGTGACGATGTTGCGAATGGCTCAACAATGCCTCCAATCCAATTAAGATAGCATAAAAAGGCGTTGTAAGTTGAATTAAGGTCTGTTCTAATTCGTTACTCATTAGAAAAATACTATTTTTGCGGTGCAATTTAGGTAAAAACAAAACATATTTAATACGACATAGTTGACAAACCCGTCGAAACGCCGTATTATAGCGCAAATACTTATAGATTGAACATGGTAGGAATCATAATGGGCAGTCTTTCAGACCTAAAAGTAATGCAGGAAGCTGCTGATATTTTGAAAGAATTTGGTATTACTTACGAGATAGACATTGTTTCGGCACACCGAACACCCGAAAAAATGGTGGAATATGGTAAGATGGCTCGTTCTCGTGGACTAAAAGTCATTATTGCAGGAGCAGGAGGAGCAGCGCACTTACCAGGAATGATTGCTTCTTTGACTACTTTGCCTGTGGTGGGAGTACCTGTCAAAAGTAGTAATTCGATTGATGGCTGGGATTCAGTACTTTCCATTTTGCAGATGCCTTCGGGCGTACCCGTTGCGACGGTAGCCCTCAACGGTGCCCGTAATGCAGGGATTCTGGCAGTTCAAATCCTCGGAACTTTTGATGAAGGAATTGCTAAAAAATTGGCCTATTACAAAGAATCCCTCAAAGTTAAAGTAGCTGAAATGAGCCAAGAAGCGCAAAAATTAGCTCATAAATAAGGCTCTTTACTATTAATTATGGCACAAAATTTGAACTTATTTACACTAAAACCTGACAGTCTTTAAATTTAATCAACTATCAGGTTTTTGCAAATTACTACCGATATGTCAGAAAACGAAAATAGAAATCGCCGTCCCGAAGAAACCTCTAAACTGCCCTATCTCTCTTTAGCTGTACTGGTTTTGATGATTTCGGGACTTTTGTACGTCGGGTATGAATACATTGCCGACGATGCTGCCGACGTAGATCAACTCCTTAATACCCCACTTGATACTACAGGGAAAGAATTGCAACCTATTCCTAATGAAAATGGGCAATTGAACCAACCTGAATACTCCTCCTCTTCTCAAGAAAGCGATAACGTTGCTTCTGACGATAATACCACCACTACTTCTGCCGAAAAAGACGAAACGTTGGCAACAAAACCTCCCAAGCCCGAAGAGGATGAGGAAGTGAAAAAACCAGAAGAAAAAGAACCCGAAAAACCAAAACCTGCGGCTGTAGATCCAGGAGGGGTAGAGATCACTCACACCGTGCAGTCTGGTGAGACATTTTATGGTATTGCAAACCGTTATAACCTTAAAAGTAATACCTTAAAAGGGCTAAACCCTAATATTCAGGACGAAAGCAAAGATGTAAAATCTGGGGTAACGCGTATCAAAATACGTGTGCAAGCAGTCCATACTGTTGGCCCGGGTGATATTTTACGGGTAGTAGCCGAAAAATACGGAGTCACAGTGGAGCAAATCATGGCAGCGAATAAAAAGACCAAAAACTTTGCCGAACGAGGAGAAAAACTGATTATCCCTTTTCCAGCGAAACAGTAAGAAGAAAGGAGTGAGTAGCCAGAAGTTAGCTTACTTGAGAGAGCCGCTCTTTTCGACCAAAAAACTCCGAAATCGTGGGTTCTTTGGCTGTTTTAGCTTCCTCTTCGTTGTAATAAATCAAACTCCAATTGCCATCATAATCTTCGACGAGTGCACTCAGCGATTCTACCCAATCGCCTGAGTTCATATAAACCACATCACCCATTTGACGAATAGCAGGTTGGTGAATGTGTCCGCAGATAATTCCGTCGCAATTGCGTGACCGAGCCAATTCAGTC
>JBDHXS010000750.1:0-3077 GCA_039810845.1 Runella sp.
CTCATTAGCTACGTTCTTGTCCATAAACGAACTAAAAATGTCCGTTTATGGACATTTTCCTTGAAAGACAATTCCTACAACACCTAACAATCAGCGAGTTAACTTCTTGGTATGGCATTTGGGGGAGTATGACGTCAGAACCCATACAGCCACAACAGCCATGCTTACAAATTATTTCAAAATTGCCGTTAGAAGCCTTTTGAAAGATAAAGGGTACAGTGCACTCAACATTTTAGGACTCACCATTGGTCTTACTTTCAGCTTTTTCCTGCTGTTTTACATCAACGACGAACTCAGCTACGACCGCTACCACGAAAAAACCGACCATCTTTATCGCATCGGTGCAGATATCAAAGAACCTGAGCGTGCAGATAAAGTAGCAGTCACTCAATTCCCACTAGGGCCTACACTCAAAAAAGAATTTCCTGAAGTAGAATATGCCATACGTTTCGTGAGAAATGGCAATAAAACGCTCTTCAAAAAAGATGATGAGCAATTTTTTGAAGACAAAGTATTTTTCGCAGACAGCAATATATTTGATGTGTTTACCTACAAATTCATTGCTGGTGATGCAACAAAAGCATTAACTGCTCCTAACTCACTCGTTTTGACCCGCTCGGCGGCTGAAAAATATTTTCAAACAACGGATAATGTGGTCGGGAAATCATTGCAAGGAAAAAAAGATACTTACAACATTACTGGAATTATCGAGGATGTTCCACAAAACTCACATCTTCGATTTAACGCGCTGATTTCAGTGTCAAGTCTTGGTAAAGATTTTGGAAACAACTGGGGTAGCTTTGGCTTTTACACCTATGTGCTGTTAAACAAAAATACTGACCCTAAGGCATTTGAAAAGAAATTGATACCCATGTACAACAAATACATGGCATCTATTTTCTCTCCTTATAATGTCAAAATAAACTACCTCGTTCAACCTATTTCGGATATTCACCTGCGATCTAATTTGAACAATGAGCCTGAAGAATTAGGCAATATGTCGTATATCTACACGTTCTCGGCGGTGGCGCTGTTCATGATTTTGATTGCCTGTATCAACTACATGAATCTCACTACAGCGCGCTCTGCGCGCCGAGCCAAGGAAATTGGCATCCGCAAAGTATCGGGTTCTCTACAAGGTCATTTGATTGCGCAGTTTTTGACCGAATCAACTGTTATTACGCTTGTTTCACTCTTTTTAAGTTTCCTACTTATTGCCATACTGCTTCCTGTTTTCAACGACCTTTCAGGTAAAAACTTTACATTTAGCACTGTTTTTCAGCCTATTACCCTCGCCAGTATTTTTACTATTGTGATTATAGTGGGCTTGCTGGGTGGTAGCTACCCTGCCTTTTATTTGGCCAAATTCAATCCTTTGGTGGTATTGAAAGGCAATTTGGCTAAAGCGTCCAGCAATGCGCCTTTGCGACAAACCTTGGTGGTAGTACAGTTTACTATTTCGATGGTGATGCTCATCAGCACGTGGATAGTGTATGACCAGCTCCGCTTTATGAAAAACAAGGACTTGGGCTACAGCAAAGACCAGGTATTGGTGATAAATATGCCGCCTATCGAGCGCGATGGGAGCAATGAGATCAAATTGATGAAATCAGAATTTTTAAAGAATCCAAAGGTGCTTTCAGCGAGTTCATCTTGGTACACTCCTAACAGTAACGGGCAGAACTTTAACCTGATGGAAATTGAGGGAAAAACGGGCTTTGTTAACTTAGGTGTAGAGGTTTATGGTGTTGATCAAAATTACTTAGAAACACTGGGCATTAAACTTACTAAGGGGCGCAATTTTACCCAACTCGACCACGCTGACTCATCACGCAGAATGCTGGTAAACGAAGCGCTTATCAAAAAAATGGGTTGGAGCGATGCGCTGGGTAAAAAAATTCGCTTTGCAGGCGATACTGCCCACTTGGCGGAAGTAATAGGAGTATTTAAAGATTTCCACCAAAAATCACTTTATAACCCTATCGAACCATTGATTTTAATGTATCGCGAAGGCAACAGTTCCATTCAGGCAAAAATCAGCCCCGACGACATTCCCAACACAGTAGCCTATTTGGAAAAAGCCTACAAAACCGTATTTTCACAACATTCTTTTCAATATAATTTCTTAGATCAAGATTTTCAGTCGCAGTTTGAAGCTGATCAAAAACGAGGTCAAATTTTTACTGCTTTTTCTTCACTGACAGTGCTCATAGCCTGTTTGGGACTGCTTGGTTTAGTAGCTTTTACTACCGAACAACGTAGAAAAGAAATCAGCGTACGCAAAGTAATGGGTGCCAAAACAAGCCATATTGTTGTTTTAGTCGCCAAAAACTTTGTGATTTTGGTAGGTATTTCCTGCCTTTTGGCTTTTCCGATTGCTTGGTACTTTATGAATCAATGGTTAGAGCCTTTCCCTTACCGAACTGGAATCAGCCCAATTACTTTTTTACTTTCTGCGGTTATGGTGTTGTTTATTACGCTACTCACCGTAGGTTTTCATACCATCAAAGCCGCCTTGATGGATCCAGTGAAAGCGTTGAAGTCGGAGTAGAAGCCCCCAAACCCCCGAAGGGGGCTTCAATGTCAAACATTTCGGGGAATTTTACCATTATGAAATATTCGATTTTAACCCCTATTGGGGGTATGGGGGCTAACTACCTTAAAATCGCGTGGCGTAACCTCGTCAAAAACAAAATGTACAGTTTCATCAATATCGGTGGACTGGCGGTGGGAATGGCAGTTGCCATGATGATTGGACTTTGGGTCAACGACGAATTGTCGTTTGATACCTACCACCAAAATTATGAGCGTATCGCGCAGGTCATGCAGCACGCTACTTTCAACGGGAAAATTGGAACCCAAACCTCTAATCCTGCCCAGATGGCCCCCGAAATTCGGCAAAAATACGGGAGTAGTTTCAAACACGTAGTGCAAGCCTCGTGGGAAGGCTCGTACGTGTTGTCGTTGGGAAGCAACCACGTAACCAAGTCGGGGATTTACTTTGAGGAAGGCGCGCCTGAGATGCTTAGCCTTAAAATGCGCTACGGAACGTACGCAGGCTTAAAAGACCCGTACTC
>JBDHXS010000751.1:0-3068 GCA_039810845.1 Runella sp.
CTCATCGACTTATGACTGGTGATTTGGTAAGCGGGTAAAAAGAAAAAAGTATTGGCCGAAAACGAGAAGCTATCGAGTCCCTTGCTCCGTACACTTTCACCTTGGGTCAAAAACACAAAATCATACACTACTTTTCGATGCGGCGGCAAAGGAAACCGCATCATGTCTTTGTAGTCTTCAAGTCGATTGATGTGAAAATAGTGATGCGTTGGCGCAAACAACGACTGCCAAGCCAAATGCTCCTCAAAATGGAGCTGCCCCATTTCCAAGGGGTTTAGAATAGGAACTGCATCGGTTTTCAAAATGAGTATCGCTTCAATAAAGCCTTGGAAAGGTTTTGAACCTTTCCAAGGTTTGAGGTTCTATATCTATAAACTTCTTTCAATCCCCAATTCCAACCCACGAAGCTCTGCCAGCCCACGGAGGCGACCGATAGCCGTGTAGCCTGGGTTTGTTTTTTTATTGGGGTTCAAATCGTCCAACATTCGGTGCCCGTGGTCGGGACGGAAAGGCAAACGGTAATCGGGACGGTTTTCGGCAATACGACGTCGTTGTTCGGTCACCAGAGCCTTCATTACACCGTACATATCCACGTCACCCGTTAGGTGATCTGCCTCATAAAAATTACCTTCGGCATCGCGCGTTGTAGCCCGCAAATGCACAAAATTGATGCGATTTCCCATGCGTTCGACCATTCCTACGAGGTCGTTGTCGGCCCGTACGCCGTAGCTTCCCGTGCAAAAACAAAGCCCGTTGTGCTTGCTTTCGTACGCTTTCAACAGTTGCTGAGCATCGGCTTCGGTACTTACCACGCGCGGAAGTCCCAAAATCGGATACGGGGGGTCGTCGGGGTGAATGGCCAACAATACGCCTGCATCCTCAGCTACGGGAGTAATTTCTTTCAAAAAGTTGTATAAATTGGTGCGAAGTGCCGTATCATCCACGTTGTCGTACGATTTCAACACTTCTGCAAACTCCTCTACCGTAAAACTTTCTTCACTTCCTGGCAAACCTGCAATGATGTTTCGGATTAGTTTTTGAACCGATGCTTCTGAAGCATTATCAATCCAGCTTTTTGCTTTCTGTAATTGGGCTTCCGAATAGCTTTTTTCGGCATTGGGGCGTTTCAAAATATAGGTTTCAAACGCACAAAATTCGGTCATATCAAACCGCAAAGCTGTTGAACCGTCGGGCAAACGATAATCCAAATCAGTGCGCGTCCAGTCCAAGACGGGCATAAAATTATAACAAACGGTATCTATCCCGCAAGCCGCCAAATTGGACAAGCTTTCTTTGTAGTTTTCGATGTATTGTTTGTAGTTCCCCGTTGCTTTTTTGATGTCTTCGTGAACGGGTACACTTTCTACCACTGACCACGTAAGACCCACGGCCTCAATTTCTGCTTTACGTTTTTCGATTTCTGCGATGGTCCACACTTGGCCATTCGGAATGTGGTGCAAAGCCGATACTACACCCGTTGCGCCTGCTTGGCGTACATCCCAAAGACTCACGGGATCGTTGGGGCCGAACCACCGCCATGTTTGTTCTAATGCCATAAATAATGAGTACGATTTATTTCTTATAATTTAATCCAGCTCCAAAGTTAAACAAAGCGTAGCCTGCGTTTTCCTTACTGCCAGGAACGTCAGATTTGTTCTCCGCTACTGCTTTTTCTGAGGCAGGAATTGCAAATGGCATCTTGCCCGTTGGGTTAAATTTCCCCGCCACAATATCCAACAAAGCCTCAGGAGTTGTGCCAAAAGTAGCTAAAAGTGTTTTAGTATTTCCCTCAATTTCCTCAATTACCCACGGATTGGTATAATTGACAACCACCACAGTGGGTTTGCTTTTGAGCAACTCATTGACATGTGCTACATCAATTTTATTTTTAGATAAGCTTAATTCAATAGGTTTACCGCTGGAACTAAACAACCCTCCCGTCGTGGGAAACAACCAAAGCAAAACCATGTCGGCTTCTTCTTTGGTCGAAACAAACTCAAATTGAGGGTACTGCGCAGTAGGCTTAATCACCTTAATCGGCGATTCTGCTCCTTGAGCCCCTCGGCCACCAGCTTCTCGATACACTTCAAAGTAAACCTTTGTTTTTTTTGTGACTGGCAATAGTGCCTCTTTGTTTCGCAACAACACAATGGACTTACGGTGAGCTATATCCGCTTTTTGCTGAAATTCAGCCTTCCCAACTATTTTCTCTGCTTTTTCAACATCCACGTAGGGATTTTCAAAGAGACCTAATTCAAATTTTTCTTTCAGTAGTCTGCCCACCGACTCGTTAATACGGCTTTCGGTGACCAATCCTTTTTTAACGGTTTCGAGTAACACTGTCGGGTCAGCCGTTCCTGAAAAAATATCTACGCCCGCATTTAATGCCTTTTGATAACGTTGCTCAAGGGTCAACGACTCCACTCCCCACGGCATCATGTCGATAGGCCCCGTATCGGAGTTGATAATTCCTTTAAAACCCAATTTTTTACGTAATAAGTCGTCGATAATAGCTTTATTATACGAAAAACCAACCTCTTCAAACTCTTTCCCTTTCGGGGCTGAGTAGTAGGGCATAATCGACGAGGTTCCTGCCTCAATAGCCGCTTTGAATGGTTTTAAATGATAATCAAACATCCCTCCTGGGTAGTGGGCAAACTTTCCCCAATCGAAATGAGAATCTTGTCCACCTTCTTGCGGGCCCCCTCCTGGAAAGTGCTTGGTCGTCATCGCTACGGAAGTATTCCCAAGTTTTGTTCCTTGAAAGCCCAGCACAATTTCGCGAATCATCGCCGCAGAAAGATCCGCATCTTCTCCAAACGTTCCTTCCGTACGGTTCCAACGTGGCTCGGTTGCCAAATCGGCCATGTACATATAGCCTTTGCGCAAGCCAACGGCGGCCCACTCTTGGGCGGCAATTTGGGCAAACTCACGGGTAAGTTTTAAGTCCCGCATGGCAGCCAACCCCAAACCATGCCCAGAGGAAAGGCCTGCCACGGCGTCCGCGCCGGGAGGAAGCGGACAGCCAGCGGCTGGATATGCGCCCAGAGGCGCTGCCCGATGCGTTC
>JBDHXS010000752.1:0-3056 GCA_039810845.1 Runella sp.
GAAGTTAGGAAAGACCATCGACATATGGCAGACCACCGAGAAGAGGCTTTTCGCGCTCGCCCCCCACGATGGGGTGTTGTGGGGAGAACGGGGGGGGGGGGTAACCCGCTGAATTTCAACCCATTAAAAAAGGGAGTAACTTTCTAAAGCCACTCCCTTTTTTAATAACAGTCAGAAGAATTGGTTTACTTCCTTTCTCCTTTTCCTTTCGGTGCGTTATGTCCCTTGTTAGGGTTATTGGCAGGCTTAGGCGTATTTACTGCTGGTTTTGCTTCTACATTGACCTGAGCAGCAGGTGCCTTAGCTACATTAGTCGCAGGATTATTGCCCCCTCCTCCGCTTTTTTTCTTTTTATTTTTTCGGTTATTATTACTGTTGTTGTTTTGTTGGTCTCGGCTACTAAACTTTTTGTCCATTTTGGCCAAATCGCTATTGATACCCGCAGTGGGTAATGTCAAAACAGTTTCCTGAATTTCCAATACATCCAACGAAACAGGTTTTTCGCCTTTGGCATTCATTTTCAGGATTTCATTGACCTGTTCCAAAGTAATCGGATGCCAAGTAGTACTGTCGTTTTCATACCCAAACCACATTATTTTCTTAAAAATGTCGGTTTTTTGTAAGTGAGCCTTTCCTTTCTGGGTTTGTAGAGGCGCATCTACGTGGGGAATATCTTTGAGGGCATCAATGTACGTTTCCAGCTCATAGTTGAGGCAACATTTTAAACGTCCGCACTGTCCAGAAAGCTTGGTCGGGTTAAGCGACAAATTTTGGTAACGAGCTGCCGAAGTGGTAATATTTTTAAAGTCGGTAAGCCAAGTAGAGCAACATAATTCACGCCCGCAAGCACCGAGTCCTCCCAAACGACCTGCTTCTTGACGAAGACTTATTTGGCGCATTTCGATACGGGCTTTAAATTCTCCTGCCAGTAGCTTTATCAACTCTCGAAAGTCCACACGTTCATCAGCTGAGTAATAAAAAGTTGCTTTGGTATTGTCTGACTGAAATTCAACATCTGACAGTTTCATGTTGAGTTTTAGTTCTTTGACCATTTCACGAGCGCGGTACATGGTAGTCAGGTCGCGCGCGATACTTTGCTCGTGCTTTTCCATATCTCGCTGATTAGCAACCCGATAGACCGTTTTTAAACTGTCGTCGTTGGCAACTTTCTTTTTTACCATTTGCAGACGAACCAAATCGCCCTGCAAAGATACTGCCCCAATGTGATATCCTGATGCCATCTCACAGACGACATAATCACCGGTATGAAGTTCCAGTTGATTTATATTCCGAAAGTATTCTTTGCGTCCGCCTTTAAATTTCACTTCAACTACATCAAAGCGCTTCATCACTGGCACATCCATATCGCTAAGCCAGTCGAAGACGTTCATTTTATTACAGCCACCTGTACTACAGGCACCATTATTTTGACAACCTGCGGTTTTTCCATTCAGTCCTTGCGTTCCACATCCGCCAGTTGAGCATGATTTACAACCCATAATTTAGTGAGTAATGAGGAGTGAGGAGTGAGGAGTGAGGAGTGAGGAGTGAGGAGTGAGGAGTTAATTCTAATCACCATCCACTAATCACTAATCACCATCCACTAATCACCATCCCCTAATCATTATAACGTATCAAATCCAATCCAATATCTTTACGATAATATTTTCCCTCGAATTGCACAGTATTTGCTGCTTTTTGTGACTTATTTACAGCGCCTTCGAGCGAATTGGCAAGTGCTGTCAGTGCCAGTACTCGCCCGCCGTTAGTGAGAATTTCACCATTATCATTTGTAGTAGTTCCAGCATGGAAAACCATTACTTCATCTACCTTTTCTAAATCAGTAATTTTCTTGCCCTTTTCGTAGGCATCCGGATATCCTCCTGAAACCATAACAGTAGTAACAGCCGTTTGAGAAGAAATCACAAAATCGCTATCTATCAATTTTTGATCTGCTGCTGCCAGTAGCAGCGTTACCAAATCTGACTGAATCCGTGGCAATACCACTTCTGTTTCAGGATCTCCCATTCGTGCATTGTATTCTATCACGTAAGGTTCTGACTTGACATTCATCAAACCAATAAAAATAAAGCCTACGTAATGAATCCCTTCGGCTTGTAATCCCGCCAATGTGGGCTTGACGATTTTTTGTTCTACTTTTCTCAGAAAATTTTCATCTGCGAATACTACCGGCGATACTGCCCCCATTCCACCCGTATTGAGTCCAGTATCTTTTTCTCCAATTCGTTTATAGTCTTTGGCTTCGGGCAAAATTTTGTAATTGACACCGTCGGTTAGCACAAAAACTGACAACTCTATTCCTCTCAAAAACTGCTCAACAACTACTTTATTGCCCGCATTACCAAATTTTGCGTCTATGAGTATCTCAGTCATTGCTGTTTTTGCAGCAGCTAGAGTTTCAGCAATAATAACTCCCTTCCCTGCTGCTAAACCATCGGCTTTTAATACGATAGGCAAGGGATGGGTCTCTAAATAAGCCATTCCTTCCTCAAGCATATCAGGGGTAAAAGTACGAGAAGATGCCGTCGGAATTCCATGTTTAAACATGAAGTTTTTAGAGAAATCCTTGCTTCCTTCCAGTTGTGCCCCCATTCGGTCGGGTCCCACGATTTTGATTCGAGAAAGCTCAGGCTGTGATTTCAAAAAATCAACTATTCCGTTGACGAGAGGCTCTTCTGGACCAACAATCACCAATTTAATTTTGAGTTCAACAATCGCTTTTGCAATTGCCTCAAAATCATTAAAACCAATAGGTAGATTAGTTGCCAATTGAGCCGTACCTGCATTACCAGGAGCAACGTACAATTCATCACAATGTGGACTTTGGGCGATTTTCCACGCGAAGGCGTGTTCACGTCCACCTGAACCGAGGATTAAAATGTTCATTTCTAAGATTTGCCGTTTACACAGGGCCGCCTAAGCGGTTTACAGTTTTATACTGTGGACTGTCAACTGTGGACTTTTTAATTAGCTACTTCTGACAGGAATTTGATACGCATCAACCGAAGCTCATCTTCAGTTACGTCTTCCTCGGC
>JBDHXS010000753.1:0-3042 GCA_039810845.1 Runella sp.
AAGTGGAATTTATAAGATGGGCATGTAGTGATTTGACTTATTCGGAAATCGCCGATAAAATGTTTGTCAGCCCGCGTACCATAGATGGGTATCGAGAGAGTGTTTTTCAAAAAATGCACGTCAAAAGCCGAGTATTAATGGCCATGAAAGCCATTTGGCTTAAATTGGTAAAGTACGATGGCGGTGATCACTGCTCGTAATAATACCCAAAAATAATCCCCATTTCGTCTTCGCTTGTCAGGCCAAAGCGTACTGCTTTGGTGGTGGTATTGTTGTAGGTAATTTCCGACATTAAGCCTTCACCAGCCTTAAATTCAAGGGCTTGTGGGAAATTCTTAATGAGTGGGTGCTCCCAGTCGGTACTTTCATAGACGATTTCTCCGTTGCGAGCGCCACCTACGATTTTTATCACAAATTTTTCACCCAATTTGTGATTGTGCGAAGTGAGCATAAGGACTTTTGTGGCCTTATTAAATTTAAAGGTCTTGGTGGCTACGGTACGTTGTCCTGCTGGTAAGTTTAGGTTTTCATTGGCTAAATTGAGTGAGTTAGCTACAATTTTGACCTTCGCTTTGTCTATCTTATAAAGATTGACATACACCTCACCAGGGATTTTTCCTGCCGTTTTGTTCACGTAGTGCGAGTTGAAGTCAAACGAATAATCGGGTGGAATACGCAAAGCTATGCCTTCTGGAAAGGAGTAGTCATGCTCTTGGGTTTGAGTTCCTGCCCAAAATACGTGATTTTGCATACTCAAAAACGTGAGCAAATTGCTCGTTCCGTCAGCATTCCGAAGGTCACGTACTTGGCCCATAGCAGGCAAATTATTCAGGTTTTTGAAATCGTATAAAATAAAATGATGACTTCCCGGGCGCATCCTTGACTGAATACGGTTGATGTAAAGCTCGGTAGTATTGCCTACGGGTTTACGGATAAACAACTCACGTTCGTAGGTGTTGGCTACTTCAAAGGGCTCTAAGTGCAACTGTAAACCTTCACTGGCTTTGGGCGGCTCAAGTGCCGTAAATGTACTGCCAAAAGTTGACCCGCACAGCGGTACCGAATTGGTAATCAACGAAGCATCCACCGACCCGCCCGACCGTGGTGCACCCGCTTCTATCCATTTTCTGATAAATTCAATTTCTCCAACCGATAGTCCATTGGCTCCCAGTGGCATCGGATTTCCGTACTGTTTTCCAGAAAGAAGGGAGGCAGCGCTGCAATTAAGTTTTGTAAAAAGAAAACTCTTGGCTACGTTGCCAGGCATGACCAGCCGTAAGGAATCGGTTTTGGCTGCTGAGTTTTTGGGGAGTTTATTGAATAAATTATCGTACGAAACGTTGCTTGTCAATATCAGTCCATGTTGTTTGAAAGAGGCATCCTGCTCAGAAGCATGACAACCTGAGGAGGCACAAGATTTATCAAAAATCTGTGTTTGAATGAGTTTGAAAGAGCCTTCTTCCAATACAGTTTCTGTCTCTTTATTTTGGCAGGAAACGATTAATAAGGCCGTAGAGACAGCTGATAACAACGTGAAATACAAAAATTGACGAGTATTCATGCCATTTGGGTTTAGACTGCGTGAAGATAACGCAAATGTATAAATTATTGGTATTCAGTTGTATGACAATTAGATAATTAGTAGGTTTAATGAAGGGAGCGTTATTTTTTGTTTTCTTCAGCAATAATTAATTCACGTAGGCAGTCAGGACACACACAGCTAACGTAAGTTGCGCGAAGATAGCTGGAAACCTTTTCGGATAGCTTAAACTGAAAACATACACAGGTAGATTGGCCGTTTGGTTGACAAGCAAAAGCCAGCCCGCAGCGGGGACAATGATGTAGTTCGTTTTTGGACAAAATTTCCAATGCTGTTTTCCGTTTATTACCTTTAAAAGTAGTCGAATTGGGCATCAAGGCAAAATATTTTTTATAAATTGTATTGTATATATAAAAAACTTATATATATTTGTTCGCATAAATCACTACTTCATTTTTATGGAAGCAACAAGCAATGAATTTTTACGCGGTACGCTCAAGACGATTGTATTGAAGCTATTGGCCGAGCATGGGCGCATGTATGGCTACGAAATCACCCAGTCGGTAAAGGATCGTACCAATGGCGAAATTACCTTGACCTTCGGTGCGTTATATCCTGTGTTACATAAGTTGGAACAAGAAGGTTTTCTACTTACCGAGTCGGAAGAAGTAGATGGGCGGTTGCGCAAGTACTATACACTTACGCCCAGTGGAAGTGCAACCGCCATTCAGAAAGTGTCTGAATTTGAACGTTTTGTGGAAGCGATGCAGATTCTGCTAAAACCCACAGAGGGTGGGTTATCATTAAGCCCATTATAGATTTTGTAGGACTATTTATGACCTTTGACAACATGAAAAAGCTAACTCCTCAACAGCTCACTAAGCTCCACGACCATCTTATCCGCAACAATACCAATGATGTTCTTGTCAATGAACTACTCGATCATCTTGCTTGCGAAGCCGAAGAGTACATTTGGAAAGGTTATAACTTTGATTTGGCTCTGGAAAAAATCACCCAAGAGGCAAACTCATTGGCCGTAAAATACCTGAGCAAAACCTACCAGCATGAAATAGCCATGACTGACGAGCAGCTTCAAAATGCCAGTCTGGACGATATTGTTTTCGAGTTTCGTAACAAAGCATATGGTGCCTACGATTTGCGTCAATCGTATCCTTTTGCCTTACGCTCTGCCCTTATTTTGGGGATTGGATTCTTCTTGATGCTGATGGCATTTTTGTCGGGTATGGCACAAGGGTCGTGGAGCTTTTTTTCTACATCGGGTATCATGTGGTTGGTTGGCGTTTGTGGAGTTGCGTACGCAATAGGTACATGGTTTTTCCAAAAATCTTCCCAAAAATATGCTTTGCCTGCATGAAAATGTATGTTTTAATAAGCTGCTTTTTGATGAGTAGCTTATTAAAGGCACAACAAGTTGATAACGATACCACTGTTTATCAAGTATTTCAAGTCAAGCCTCGAATTCCAGGAGGGGCATTAGCCTT
>JBDHXS010000754.1:0-3024 GCA_039810845.1 Runella sp.
GTTTTAGCTTTTGCTTCAGATTGCGCTGTTTTAAGTCGGCTTGACCAATCAATAGCAGAAAGGTTGAGCCATTTGTCTGCTACGTAATTCGTGATAGAGTTGACAAAATAATAATCGGCCAAACCTGTATTGGTCAGTACAACAATCCCAAGATTCTCGTTGGGAAAAAAAGCCATTTGTGAACGATACCCTTCGATAGATCCGTTGTGAGACAACCGTAAAAAGCCCCGGTAGGTATTAATGCTCCAACCCATTCCATAAGTGGCATACCCCAACTCACTAAACGTAATCTCGGCGGGCGAGACAATGATATGCGGCGTATGATTTTCTTTTAGATTGGCTTCGGATACAATTTGCTTTTCGCCAAACTTACCTTTGTTCAATTGCATAATAAGCCAATTGGCCATTTCGACGGCGTTGGATTTGACAGAACCTGCTGGACCAATAGCATCCACATTACTGCCAAAACCCTGTTCTGTCCATTGTCCATTGTTATCTCGGTAAGAAAGAGCATAGTCGTTGGTTTGAAAAAGTTCGGGATAAGTGAGTACGGTTTGTTTCATACCCAAAGGCTGTAAAATTTTTTCGCGTAAAAAATTCTCCCAACTTTTGCCTGAAATCCGTTCAAGCAAAACTCCTGCCGTCATAAACAACAGATTATTGTACTGATATTGCGCGTAAACGGGTTTGGAAAGAGGCAAGTATTTCAGGCGTTGGTACAGCCCTTGGCGGTCAAGATTAGCGTACAGCCACGTCCAATCGTGCCGAGGCAAGCCCGTACGGTGAGAAACCAAATCGCGTGCAGTAACCGTGCGCGTAGCATACTCGTCATGGAGTTGAAAATCGGGCATATAATCTTTGACGGGTTTGTTCCAATCTAATTTGCCTTCGTCGGCCAATATGGCTAATGCCGCTGCCGTGAACGATTTGGTACAGGAGGCTATCGGAAAAAGCGTTTGTTCAGTAACGGGTACATTGTTTTTAACGTCTTTTAAACCATAACCTTTGGCATATAGCAGTTTACCATCCTTGACAATGGCTACCGACGCACCGGGCACACGCCATTCAGTAAGCATCTGATTGACGTAGCTATCGAAAGTGGTGAAGGGATTGGCAGGGAGAGGCGTAGCTGTTTTCTTTTGCGCCAAGAGAGTAATGGCAAAAAAGAAAAGCAAACAAGCAGTGATTGTAGGCTTCATTGTGTAGAAAAGGGTTTGGAGAAGTAAAAATAGGATTGGTGGCATGAATTTCAATCACACCACCAATCAACTTAATTTGTTAACAGGTCAGACCTCTGGTCAGACCGCACCTACAACTATTCTTTACTCATCAATCTTCAAAGGCACATACTCCTGAAACAACTTCGGCTCAGCCTCGGTCACAGCCTTGCGATAAGCAGTCCATTCTTTGTCAAAAAACGCATTGATTGGCACTAATGCTTGTTTCATCGCGTCGGTTGTTTGTTTAAACACTGTTTGCTCGGTAGGGCCTGGCATTCCTTCAGCTATTCCGAAATAATTAAATGCCGAACCTGCTACGGACGTTATCACCTTGGGATCGCGCAAGATACCTTGAATGTTCGGCTCTGGAACGAGGGTATAAAGCAGTTTTTTGGCTTTGTCTTGGGTTTCTTTCCCCAGTTTTTTTACATTTTTCGCTTTCTCATCGTCGCGGTTGGCCAGTTGTTTATTGGTCAAATCTATGGCTTCGTTTATAGCTCGCAATTGGTCGGCAGCTTGGGTGACTACTTCAATAGGTTTCATCAATTGCAAGGTCATGTCATAGCGGGCTTTGCGCTCGGCATCGGTGATGGGTGAGCGGGGGTCGGCTTTGACCACTACATTGGTCGAGTCTTTGGCATCACCGTAGCTGATTTTGACGGTGTAAGTACCTGGCAAAATATCCATTCCGCCGCGCTCGGGGGCATCAGCAGTGGGTTTGGGCATCGAAGGCAAACGCGGCGACTTCTGGTCTAAATTCCACTGAAAGCGATTTACGCCTGCTTTGGCCGGAGTTTTAAAAGTTCTAATAGCTTTACGGGACGCATCCAAAATTTCTACCTTCACACTGTCTTTTTTATCCTTGTCTTTGGGCGTAAACGCAAAACTTATCATCGCACCTTTCGGGCGATTTTCACCCATAAATAGGTTGTCCGTTTGAAAATCATGCTTTCCGTTGGGTTGACGATAAATGGCCAAATAGGCATCAGGTGCAGGAAAAACCTTCAATGGCTTACTCAAAACGGCAGCGCCTTCTTTCGCAATAGTACGCAGCGGGCGAATATCGTCGAGAATATAAATAGCGCGGCCAAAAGTACCAATGGCCAGATCATGATCGCGGGGATGAATCACCAAATCCATGGTCGGAACCGTAGGGTAGCCGTGTTTCCACTTACTCCAGTTTTTGCCCGCATCAATGCTTGCGTAAAGGCCAAATTCAGTTCCCAAAAACAACAAATTGGGGGCCTCAGGGTCTTGGACAATGGCGTAGCAAAAGCCTACTTTTGATTCGTTTACGATTGGTTCCCAGGTTTTCCCAAAATCTTTGGTACGAAATACGTAAGGTTTCCAGTCATTGGTGCGATGATTGTCCAAAACCACGAAAGCTTCGCCCGCATTGTATTTGGAGGCTTGTATTTGCGTAACCCACGTGGTAGGAGGCACTCCCTTAATGTTTTTGATAAGATTACTCCACGTTTTGCCACCGTCGGTGGTGAGTTGAATATTCCCGTCGTCAGTACCTACCCAAAGCACGCCTTTTTGTACAGGGCTTGGCGCGATGGTCATAATGGTACAATAGTTTTCAGCAAAAGTGGCATCATAAGTTAAACCACCACTAATGTTGGCTTTTTGGCGGGTCGTATCGTTGGTAGTAAGGTCAGGACTGATAAGTTCCCAAGAATCGCCTCGGTTGGTACTTTTATGCAAAAATTGACTGCCATAATAAATCGTCTTGGGGTCGAAAGGATCGGCAGCAATGCCCGAGTTCCAGTTGAATCGTAGGGTAGTGCCTTGGGGATGAACA
>JBDHXS010000755.1:0-3010 GCA_039810845.1 Runella sp.
TGTTCTATTCCTATTCGCGATAAGATTAAAGATAGTGATCTGATCGATTATTGTTTTTTGCTGACTTTTTAATTATTAGAGATGATTTTTGTTGATAACCAACAACAACAACAAAAAAAAAACAAGTTAAAAAAAAACAACAGTAAACTAGTTTATAACTTTTTAATATATGTCTATTGATTGCAAATGAATGTAAATTTTACCCCTATTTTCTTCTCTCTGTCATCGATTTATTATCGAAATCAGTTTGTTTGTTTGTCGTTGTTTTTTTTGAATGACAGTAAAGTTAGGGAAAAAAGAAAGAGTAGCGAAAATGTCTTTATCATTCGTAGTTTAGACGTTTTCGGGGTGACAAATTGGGCTATTTTTCATATCCAGTTGCTTCTAAAATAAAGGAAACAATGGGCGTTGGGTCTTTCAAACTGTGCGGATGATGACCGACACCGGGTTTATGAATCACGGTAATTTTACCGCCCAGTTCTTTAACCCTTTTCTCAAACAAATCAGTATTCTCTTCCATAGGGACCACTTCGTCTGCGTCGCCGCAAACGTGCAGCATAGAATAGCCGCCTTTTACGATTTTTTCTACGTTGTCGAGCGGACTTCCTTTGAATAGCATCGCCTCTTCTTCGGTTTTGAGGTAATAATCCTGTTTAAAAATCTCCCAATCTTTTTTGCTACCAGCACTGCGACCTTTACCCCCAGGCCAACTTTTCATGTCAAGTACAGGAGCATCAGCATAGACACAGGCTACTTTGTCAGGATTGGCAATGGCCCAATTGTACGCATAAATACCGCCTCGGCTGAAGCCTTCCAGTACCACCTTGGCGGAAAAACCTGCGCTATGTAAAAATTGATAAAACTGATTCCAAATTTCAATGGAATGGGTATTTCCATAGAGTTCGGCTACATCACAATAAACTACATGAAATCCCAAAGTTAGTAAAGTGCTATCTGCCTGCGGCTCATGCCCCCAAAAACGTGCCCGCCAAATCCAGGGGAGGTTTTTTGCCGCTTTTGTGGGTTTGACCACCTTAGCCTGTCGTCCGTTGAAAGTAAATGTAGCACAAGGAAATCCACAAAATGAGCTGATTTCCTGACCTTTTGGAAGGGCTTGAAAAACATCAAAATTAGCCTGACTTTGGGCAAATAATGTGCTTGATGAGCAAAGAAAAAGATAAAATAAACAGAGGGTAATTTTATAGAAGATCATTAGAGAGCGTATTATGGTTCACTTTATTCAAAAGCTAAAACGCCGCAAATGCTATTTCATTTTGGCTGGGGACTGAATCTTTAGTATCATTGTTTTCAAGTCTATATTGCCTTACATGCAACGCCCCTTTTATTTACTTCCACTTGTTGTTATTGCGCAGTTTGCTGGTACATCGCTTTGGTTTGCCGTCAATGCCATTTTGCCGTCATTACAGGCAATTCATGTTGAAGTGGGTACATTTATGCCAACGATGACTACGGCTGTACAATTGGGTTTCGTGTCGGGGACACTCTGTTACTCTTACTTTTCCATAGCTGACCGCTTCTCACCTGTACGTATTTTTATGATTTCTTCTTGGTTAGCGTCTTTATGCAACTTGGGTGTGTTATTGAGCTACCAATCGCTCGAAGGACTTTTTATAGTGCGTTTTGGGGTTGGTTTTTTCTTAGCAGGTGTTTATCCTGTCGGAATGAAAATTTGCAGTGATTGGTACGAAATAGGACTTGGTAAGGCATTAGGGTATTTAGTGGGAGCTTTGGTTTTGGGGACGGCTTTTCCCTATGCTATAAAATCTGTTTCACTGAAATTACCTTGGGAGTATGTTATTTGGGCTACTTCATTATTGGCTGTAGTAGGGGGATTGGTCGTAGGTGTATTTACCAAAGATGGCCCTTTTCGTCGTGTGGCGGGCCGTTTCAGCCCCGTCATGTTACGAAAGGTATTTGAGGATAGTACGTTTCGCGGTTATGCCTTTGGCTATTTTGGACATATGTTTGAACTTTATACTTTTTGGGCTTTTGTCCCTATTTTATTAGATACTTATAATCATCTGACTAGTCATAACTTAAATGTTTCGCTTTGGACATTTTTGATTATTGCATCGGGAACCTTAGGATGTATTCTTACGGGGGAGTTTTCACTTCGATGGGGAAGTCACCGGACAGCTTGGTTGGCTTTGTCTGTTTCGACGGTTTGTTGTTTTTTATGTATTTTCTTAGCTACTTTTTCCTCACCTATTTTCTTGGTTTTTCTCTTCCTGTGGGGAATTAGCGTGGTGGGTGATTCGCCTCAATTCTCCACCTTGGTTTCTCAAAATGCGCCACCACAATACCGTGCTACGGCTCTTACACTCGTTACTTCGCTTGGTTTTTTTATTACTATTCCAAGCCTCTATTTTACACAATGGCTCTTTGTGCAATACAGGCATTATGCTTTAGCTATCTTGGCTTTGGGAGGAGTGTTTGGACTAAGGGCGATGCAAAATTTGGTTTCAAAATAAATATTCTTTGCCTATCTTCGTCAAATCCGAAACCAAACTTTATCCAAATGAAAGCCTGCTTTATAAATTCTCTTTCCCATATTCTCCTTTCCTTCGTATTTCTTTCTTCTACCATTTCAGCGCAAAATCTTTCATCTGACGTTGTCAAGAATCTCAAATACCGTTTTATTGGTCCCGATGGTAACCGCGCTATTGCGATTACGGGTGAAATAGGAAATCCTAATGTAGCTTATATTGGGGCGGCTTCGGGAGGGATTTTTAAAACTGAGGATGCCGGCATCAACTGGAACCCTATTTTCGATAATCAGGACGTGTCTTCGGTTGGGGCATTGGCTATTTCTCCTTCTGACCCCAAGCAAGTATGGGCTGGGACGGGCGAAACGTTTGTAATGCGCCCCGCACATTCGGTAGGCATTGGTATTTTTAAGTCGGAAGATGCAGGCAAAACGTGGAAAAATAAGGGCTTAGAGAAAACGGGACGTATTGGCCGAGTTATTGTCCATCCTTCCAATCCTGAC
>JBDHXS010000756.1:0-3010 GCA_039810845.1 Runella sp.
GATAGTCAATGGATTGGGCAACTTGGTAAGTTAATAACGGATGAGAGTTTTGATGTAAAAACGCAACTTCTTTTGTCTTTTGGCGCAAGTAAAAATGAATTGGCGAAGAAGATTGTGCAGGATATTTTAGCCGAAAATCCGAATAACCAAATGCTGGCAAGTGTAAAAAAGAGCACGGATAGAAACGAAGATGCCAAAATATACGGCGCCAAATTGGCGGGTTTCACACCGGCAGAAAGAAAACTGATTTTGGGTGGCGGAGAAATCTACAAAGGGATGTGTTCGCCTTGTCATGGCAGCGACGGCAAAGGACTTCCTACTAATGCTGCACCAGCGCTGAGAGGTGCTCGACATGTCAATGCCGATAAAGAAATCGCCATCCGAATTTTGTTGCACGGATTGAAAGGCCCCATTGAGGGCAAAGCCTACCCAAGCGAAATGGCCGCGATGAAAGATAATTCTGATGAGTGGATTGCCTCGGTATTGAGTTATATCCGCTACGAATTTGTCGGAACATCAGTACTTGCTGCCAAAGGTCGTCAATCGGCGGTTGTGTTGCCTGCTGATGTAAAAGCATTGCGTGATAAATATTCAACTGTAAACACCGCTTGGACGATAGATGCCTTTGATGACTTATTTGTACCTGTCAACAGAAGATAATTTGGGAAAATAATGAAACAAATACATTTTACTCGAATGAAGCTTTCGGTTATCTTAATCGGTGTATTAACTGGGGTTTTTAGTTTGATAGCATCAAACCCTAAAAAAACTCCTGACAACCGACCCAATATCTTGTACATTCTGGTCGATGATATGGGTTTTTCGGACATCGGCTGTTACGGTGGTGAGGTCAATACACCGAATATTGACCAAATGGCGGCTAATGGCATTAAACTACGTAGCTTTTACAACAATGCCCGTTGTTGTCCTACCCGTGCTTCATTATTAACAGGCCAGTATCCACATACCGTTGGCATGGGTCTTATGGTGACGATGCCCAACGCGGCCATTCAGCCGGGTAGTTATCAAGGTTTTTTGGATGACCGTTACCCAACCATTGCCGAACAACTGAAAAAATCTGGTTATAGCACGTACATGCTTGGTAAATGGCATGTAGGCGAACGCCCTCAACATTGGCCTTTGAAACGCGGTTTTGACAATTATTTTGGCTTGATTTCGGGTGCGTCCAGCTATTACGAAATTATCCCTGCCGAAAAGGGTAAACGCTTTATGGTGCTGGATGACAAGGAGTTTATCCCGCCGAATGATGGGTTTTATGTAACGGATGCCTTCACGGATTACGCTGTTCAGTATTTGAACAAACAAAAGCAGGAAGCTTCTGATAAGCCCTTTTTTATGTATTTGGCTTATACGGCTCCCCATTTTCCCCTTCATGCCTATGAGTCGGACATTGCTAAGTATGAGAAACTGTATGCGCAGGGCTGGGATATTACACGTACTAAACGCTATCAAAAAATGCAAAAATTGGGCTTTATAGACAAGCGTTACCCACTTACTCCACGCCCCAATGATGTACCTGCCTGGGAGTCAGCCGCTGACAAAGCGCAGTGGATTCGGAAGATGGCCGTGTATGCCGCTATGATTGATCGCATGGACCAAAACATTGGTCGACTTATTAAAACACTGAAAGCCAACGGTCAATACGATAATACACTCATTGTTTTTATGTCGGACAACGGGAGTTCAAATGAAAATGTAGAAGGCCGTAAGTTAAACGATTCTAACAAAAAAATCGGCGAAAAAGGGTCTTATGTCACCTACGATACTCCTTGGGCCAATGTCTCGAATACCCCGTTTAGAAAATATAAACGTTTCCTACACGAAGGTGGGATGATTACACCCTGCATCATACAATGGCCACGCATCATTCAACCTAAAACTGGGTTTGTCGAAGGAATAGGACACGTGATGGACTTGTTGCCAACTAGTCTTGAACTTGCCAATGTGCCAAGTACGGATTTGCCTGGCAAAAGTTTGTCGTATTTATGGAATGACAAAAAGGTCGAACCGCGTACCTATTGCTGGGAGCACGAAGGCAACAAAGCTATTCGCAAAGCTGACTGGAAACTGGAAAAAGATACCGAGGATGCCGATTGGGAGCTGTATAACATAAAAACAGACCCCTGTGAAATGAACAATTTGGCCTCAAAACAGCCCCGACGCGTTGCCGAATTGAGGGCTGAGTACGACACATGGACCAAAAAAGTAGGTGTACGTGAAAAACCTGCCGAAAACTGATAAGGGGCTATTTGCCAAACCAAAGAATACTGACCATTATTTATGAATGAAATGACCAAACTGCCAATGTGGCTTATTGTCCTAACCTGTTTTTTGTCTAATACTTCTTATGCTCAAAAAAACACCAAGGTTTGGCTGGACGATTTAGCCATTAAGTCGTTTTCGGAAGGCATTCCGGCCGTATTGCCCAAAACTACGGCGGCAGGAGATTCGATGCTCATTGGCGGGAAGTATTTCAGCCGTGGAGTAGGGGTAAATGCCACGAGTATTTTGGCGTTTTATCTGGATGGGAAAGCGACGGAGTTTTCGGCGTTGGTGGGTGTTGACGATAAAGGAAACAAAGACTTGCCGCATACGTTTTACGTAGTAGCCGACCGTAAAGTATTGTTTGACAGCGGAGAAATGCGCTTGGGCGATGCTCCCAAACCTGTCCATGTAAAGTTGGATGGAGTAAAACGATTGGGCTTACTGGTAAAAGTCAACGACGAAGGACGCACGAAAGTGTATTCTGATTGGGCTAATGCACAGATTGTCATGTTAGATGATTTTCTTCCCAAAAATATTCCGAATTCAGACGAAAAATATATTCTGACGCCCGCCCCTGCCAAAACCCCACGTATTAATTCGGCCAGTGTTTTCGGAGCTACGCCCGGGAATCCGTTTTTATATACAATTGCTGCTACCGGAGACCGACCCATGACTTTTTCGGCCAAAGGGTTACCTAAGGGTCTTACACTGGACGAAAAAACAG
>JBDHXS010000757.1:0-3003 GCA_039810845.1 Runella sp.
CTTCGTTCAATGTGAATCCTGTTCGGCAGATATACAAATGCGTTGGCTGTGGGGCAGCGGGCGATTCCATCAAGTTTGTGATGGACATTGAGGGCGTCAGCTACGGCGAAGCGTTGCGGCATTTGGCCCAAAAATACAACATTGAGGTTGAGGAAGAACAGCAAACGCCCGAGGAAGTATTGCGTCAAAACGAGCGAGACAGCCTCTACATTGTCTTGAATTTTGCCCAAAAATACTACCAAAATCTGCTTATGGAGCATGAAGAAGGGCAGGGTATCGGGCTGAGTTATTTCCGAAACCGTGGATTCAATGACCCCACTATCAAATCGTTCGGTCTCGGATACAGCCTCACCGATTGGGACGGATTGACCAAAGAGGCTTCTAAAAAAGGGTACAATCCTGAATTGCTCGAAAAGGCAGGTTTGGCCCTACACAAAGAAGGCGACGCGCAGGCCAATCGCACCACGCGCTACTACGACCGTTTTCGCGGGCGGGTGATTTTCCCGATTCATAATGTGTCGGGTAAGGTCATTGCGTTTGGAGCCAGGATTTTAACTGCTGATAAGAATCAGCCCAAGTACATCAATTCGCCCGAAACGGATGTCTATCACAAAAGCAAAATCCTGTACGGGATTTACCAAGCCAAAAATGCCATTCGACAGGAGGATGTTTGTTATTTGGTAGAGGGATATACCGACGTCATTTCACTGCATCAGGCAGGAATTCAAAACGTAGCGGCTTCGTCGGGTACGTCGCTGACCGAAGACCAAATCAAGCTCATTGCCCGTTTTACGCAGAATATCACCATTTTATACGATGGCGATGCAGCAGGTATCAAGGCGGCCCTACGCGGGTTGGACATGGTACTGGAAGAAGGGCTGAATGTGAGTTTGGTGACCCTACCCGATGGTGAAGACCCCGATAGCTATGTCTATAAAGTAGGAGCAGAGGGTTTTAAAGCCCACGTGAAGCAAGCCACCAAAGATTTTATCACCTTCAAAACCGAAATGCTGCTTAGAGAAGCAGGAGATAATCCTTTCAAGCGGGCTGAGGCGATTAATGACATTGTGACGAGCATCACCAAGATTCCTGACCCCATCAAACGTCAAATTTTCTTCAAACGCACTGCCGATTTGATGAAAATGGATGAGCAAACGCTGATTTCGGAAGGGAATAAATACTTGCGTCAACAGCGCGAAAAACCCGCCGAACGGACGCCTCAAAAACCGCAGGAACGCACGGGACTAAAACACCCAGAACGCTCTAAAGAAAAATTTCAAGAGTCCGAACCGTATTTTCCTGATAATTTTATTGAGGAAGAGTTTGGGATTTTGGTTGAGGATTTTGTGCCTGATACCCCGCCAACTACGGTGGCTGTTCCCAAAAATGAACCACCCGTTGATTTGTTCAAGGCGAGGTTATATTTTCAAGAACAGGCGTTTATTAAACTTCTCATCTTGCACGGGCAAACGGAGCTGGAGGCAGGGATTTCATTGTGTCGTTATTTACTGCACGAAATCGGGGAAATAGCCTTTGAAAATCAACTTTTTGACCTGATTCTGAATATCTTCCGTCAACGGTTCAAGATGGGAGAAGTGCCTTCCACTGACTATTTTCTGAGCCATATTGACCCTGATATTCAACGCATTACCATTGACCTTTGTACCAACCGACATCATTTGAGTGAAAATTGGATCAAACACGAAATCATTGTACCCACCGACGAAGATTTGCTGCATGAGCTGGCATTCAAGAAAATTCTTCGCCTTAAAATGGCTTATTCTGCCGATAAAATCAAAGATTTACTGAATCAAATGGGGAAAATCACGGGAAATTCGGATGAAGAATTTGCCCAAATTATTGAGATTCAAAGGCAGTATAAATTTTATAAAAATATCAATGATCTGGCCGCCAAAGAACTGGGCACGGTGGTGCCAGGGTATTGAAACACAGTTTAAAATGAAGTAGCTATGAAAGGTCTTTCTGTATTTGTAATTGGGTGGCTATGGGCTTACGGATGCTTTGCCCAACTAAGCCTCGTCAAAAACATCAATCTTCAAGAAGCAGGCTCATCTCCTGCTAATTTTGTTGAAGTAAATGGTACGGTGTATTTTACTGTAACCCACACAGATGGTTATCGCCTTTGGAAGACGGACGGTACCGAAGCAGGGACAGTACAAGTGTCAGAGCAGAATATTAATGTTCCTCCGTCTGGGTATGGATTGTGGTTTTCCCCGCCTGCGTATGCAGCGTTATTTCCCTTTAACGGTTATTTGTACTATTATGTTTCTAATACAGAGCAAGTAGAACTCTGGAAAACAGATGGAGTGTCGCAGCTATTTGTGATGAACACTTACCCGCGTAATTTCTTTTCCTACCAAAATGAGTTATATTACTTAGACACTAACCAACTTAAAAAGTTGGTGAATGATAGTGGCATCGTTGTAAAAACTATTCCTACTTCTTTGGAATTTATAGGTCAAGATCCTATTGTTCTCAATCATCAAATTTTGTTCTATACCCAGACTAAGAGTCCTATAAACTCTTTATTTCAATTTCAGCTTTGGAAAAGTGACGGGACAGAATCGGGCACTTCTATTTTTAAGCAGATGGATTCGACGGGTTATTTCCCTACCTATTTCGCAAGTCATGAGAAAAATAGAAAAATGTCCCGAGTCGAGGAGGTCGTCTATTTCTTCATTTATAAAAAACTCCCAAATGATGTTTTATCCACTTATCAGTGTCAACTTTGGAAAACAAATGGAACAGCAGATGGGACTACATTTGTCACTGGCATTCCTGTTACCAGCAATACCAGTGGCCCTTTCTACTTGAGCTATCCTACTATTTTAGCTTCTATTGGGGATAGGGTTTTGTTTAAAACGTTTACTGAAGTATGGAGTAGTAATGGTAGTGCTGAGGGGACAGTATTCATTAAAGATTTTCCTGTTTTTGGTTTGGATTATAGTGCTTTTACCTATAAGGATAGATTTTATTTTGCGG